>NZ_JAFLWD010000074.1:0-2108 GCF_017316105.1 Candidatus Enterococcus ikei | reverse complement strand
CTATAAATTATTTGGAGGTTTATTTTGAAAACATATTACGAAATGATTTTATCAAAAAATTCACGAAGTTCCTTTATTAATAGCTTTGAGCAGTTCTGGTCTGAAGAATTCGAACACTCTAATTTACATTTATCTAGTCCGCAATTACAATTTGGAACTCGTTTAAGGCCTATTCTTGTTGCATGGGGATACTATGCAAATTTGTCGTTGGACGATGCTCAAGAACCAAACGAGAGCTACAATGAACTGTTGAAGCTTTCATATGCTGTTGAATTGCTGCACAAATCATCAATTATTATTGATGATTTAATTGATGGAGACACTAAAAGAAAGGGCAATGATTCCTACCATGTCCAACATGGTAGCTTCGAAGCCATTTTATCTTCATTATTTTTAATTGGTAAATCTTTTGAAAAGATATCAACTAATGCAGATAAGAATAATAATTTATCTTCAATGAACACCAATATTCTAGCAAATACATTGTCGAAAATGTCATATGGTGCATTGTCAGAATTGGAATTAACTAAAAATAAGAAGCTGTTTGATTTAAATGAAATAAAAGAAATAATTGACAATGAAACAACAAGTCTAATAAAAAGTAGCTTTTTACTAGGTTTTATTTCAAGCGCAAAGAATTACAATAACGACACTATTGAGTTAGTCGGAAAAGTCGGTCAACTAAGTGGTTATATTTTTCAAATACTTAATGATTTAGAGCCATTTTCTAATACAAACAAAAATAAAATTCATAAAGGAATTGAAAATTTAGATATTCAAGTATCAAGAAAAAATTATATTGTTGCCTTTCTTTATGGATTCGCAAGTAAAAATGATAGACTCACTATCAATGAATTAGTTAATTCTTCTAAAGTAGACTCTACAAAAATCACTTTAACGCAGCTACTAACAAAGTATGATATCCATAAAAAAATTATGGACTACGTAGATGAAATTCATATTGAGATTAACAAATCCATAGAGTTACTTAGCAAAATTTTAGATAATAAAAAGTACACAGATGAATTAAAAACATTCGTTAATTTTATGATCAATACTGCTTTAGATAAAATTTAAAAAATTGCTATCCTTTTTGACTTATATAATCAATGTATATGGTCATGAATGGTGTCAAAAATGTTATCGTTGAGATAAAAGCAGAGAAGATCTTATTAAAAAAAGAATTTGAGGTTTCGATTGGACTTTTTTTTGATTTTTCAATTTTATCAATTATTTCCATTAGTGCATTTATCTCTTCCATGTTTTCAGCCCTGTTCAATGAATTAATATGATTCAAAATATCCTGTGTTACTTTGATTTTTAGTACTTCTATGTTTTCTCTTAATAAGTATTTTGAGAATAATGTAAGACACGGAAAACCAAGAATAAAAAATATGATAATTATACTCCAAGTAATAAAGAACATTAAATCATTATTCACATGAAAATTAATTGACCAACTTTTGAGAACTATACTCTTATAAGACATTATCGAGTAAATTAAAGTATAGAGAAATCCGATAATAAAAAAGTATTTCTCAATCAAAATCAGCAGTTTTGAAATAGAAATATATATAGGACTATATGCGGGAGCATATTCATTTATACTAAATTCTAAGAACCTAATATCTCTGATAAATGATAGTAATAAAATATAATAAGCGTATGCTATTATACCTAAAACAAAAGCTATTATGCCAAGAATAATACCATAAATTCCAGTGACGTTCATTTTGATGAATTCATTTTTAATAATCGATCCCATAAATAAAATTACAAATGGTATACCTATAAATATGATGAGCCAACTGTTGAATTTAGATTCATACTTCCTTATTGATCCAGATAATTCTGCTTCAGATTGTGCCTGTCTAGACAAATTTTTGAATTCAATTAAAAAAATATGGATAGCTTGTATTTCTAACAAGATAATACACAGTAATATAACCTGATAGATATAAAAATTAGGATGGTGCCATATCTGATTAAAAATCAGCCCACTTATTAAAAGTAACGTAAAAAAAACTATATTCTTTTTGCATAATAATGAATTGTTTTCTAAATAATGTGTTAGCTTCCTCATCAAGTAACCTCCAAATAATTTATAG
>NZ_JAFLWD010000073.1:0-1783 GCF_017316105.1 Candidatus Enterococcus ikei | reverse complement strand
AAGATGAATCATTCTTGTGATCAAAAGCGTCCCAACAAGGATTCCCTATTTTTCAGTCGAGACCAAACGAGTCTGTTACGCTTTTATATTGTGTTAAGATAGGAGATAATTTCCATGGCATTTCAGTTGGATAAGGAATGGCGCTTGCAGCCAATAAAAGGCGCAACTGGCCAAACTTTCATGGGTATACGTGCGACTGAAAGAGTATTTATTAAACGAAATACTTCTCCTCTTTTGGCCGCTTTGTCTAAAGAAGGAATTGCCCCTAAGCTAGTTTGGACGAAACGAACAGTTACGGGTGATATTTTAACTGCGCAAGAATGGTTGGATGGGCAAGTTCTTAAAGCACAAGAAATCGGCCAAAGAAATGACGTGGTGGATGTGCTTTATCACTTGCATCATTCACACATGCTAAAAAGTATGCTGGAAAAAATTGGTGGGCAAATTCAGACGCCTGCTATGATGCTTCAAGCGTACGGTGAGAAATTGCCGACGGAACTTCAAAAAAATACGTACCTTGCAAGAGTTTATCACTATTTGCAAGAGAATATACCCAATTATTCTATTCGTAATTACATGGTTGTTCATGGCGATGTAAATCATCGTAATTGGATCGTTTCTAATAACTATCTGTATTTAGTTGATTGGGACTCAGTGATGGTTGCAGACCCTGCATTGGATCTAGGAATGTTATTAGGGCATTATGTACCGCGAGCAAGCTGGAATAAGTGGCTGCTATCGTATGGTATGAGACCAAGTGAAGAAGCTTTGACTCGGATCAAGTGGTACGCTTTATTCAATTTCTTACAAGAAATTCTCCGTCATTATCAATCAGGAGAAACAAGAGAAATGAATGCAGAGATTTTAAATTTGAAGCAAGCTTTTGGTTATTAAAGCGGCTGGAAAAAGTGTTTGGAGCTAAAGGACCTACCTTTTTTCGCGCTTACTAAAATAGTAGAGGGCAGCACAAAACAATAAGGTTTTGTTCTACCCTCTTAAAATTTGTTAATAAGAGGAAGGAAACAAAAAACATGCGAATGAGAAAAAGACCTGGAGCAGCTGATCTTTTAGCTAGTCATCCTGAATTAGTTGTTGATGAACCAGCCAAGTGGCAAGGACGTTGGACGGAACGTTTTGGGAATGATCACCCTATCCATATCGAAATCGGCTCTGGTAAGGGACAATTTGTAGTAGGAATGGCAAAAGCGAATCCAGATATCAATTATATTGGGATCGACATGCAACTAAGTGTTCTTTCAATTGCTTTAGAAAAAGCTTTAGAAGAAGAGCTACCTAACTTGCAATTACTTCATGTCAACGGAGAAGAATTGACACAATATTTTGCAGAAAACGAAATAGATCAAATTTATTTGAATTTTTCTGATCCATGGCCAAAAACACGACATGAAAAACGTCGATTAACGTTTAAAACATTTTTAGCAACAGATGAAAAAATTCTAAAACCAAATGGTGAAATTCATTTTAAAACCGATAATCGTGGGTTGTTTGAATATTCGTTAAGTAGTTTTTCAAAATACGGGATGATTCTAGAACAAGTTTGGCTGGACTTTCATGCTAGTGATTATGAAGGCAATATTATGACCGAATATGAAGAAAAGTTTTCTGCTAAAGGTCAGCCTATTTACCGTGTTGAAGCTAGGTTTCAAGCAGACAAATAAACATAAAAAAACGAAAAACAGCCCATCTCAAATGTCTGTTTTTCGTTTTTTTATGTTTACTCTTTAATTCGTCGAACATCGATCACAGTGCCTGTAAATGCATC
>NZ_JAFLWD010000072.1:0-1470 GCF_017316105.1 Candidatus Enterococcus ikei | reverse complement strand
TAAATGAACCACAATATAAAGATGCGACGATTTTGATTTCTGGTGATAACTTTGGTTCAGGTTCATCGAGAGAACATGCAGCTTGGGCATTGGACGATTATGGCTTTAGAGCGGTCATTGCAGGAAGTTTTAGTGATATTTTTTATATGAATGCCACGAAAAATGGCTTACTACCGATTGTCTTGAAACATGAAGAATTGGAGGCCTTGGCTGGACTTGGAGCGGATGAAACAATTACGATCGATTTGCCAGCCCAACAAGTCATCACGCCGAATGGAACATATTCTTTTGAAATCGACAGTACATGGAAGCATAAATTGGTGAATGGGTTGGATGATATTGCTATTAGCTTGACGCATGATGCTGAAATTGCGGCTTATGAAGCGAAGATTCCGACTTATTGGCAATAAGAAATAATAAGAGTGCTACATCGATGAATAAATTTCGGTGTAGCTTCTTTTCATTACATCATTAGGAGCGTGAAATCAATGGAATGGGATGCGAAAAAATACAATACGACACATGATTTTATTTTTAAATATGGCGCTGGTTTATTGGAATTATTGCCGAAAGAACCGAAAAAAGTGTTGGATATTGGTTGCGGGACAGGCGAATTGACGAATCAAATGGCGGAACTTGGGCATGAAGTGACGGGGGTCGATCAATCGGTCAATATGATCAATCAAGCTAAAGAAAGCTATCCTGAGTTGACTTTTTTACAGGATGATATTTTAAATCCAACTGAACAAATTGGACTGTATGATGTTGCTTTTTCAAATGCCGTTTTTCATTGGATATCGGATCAGGATTTATTAGTGAAAAATATTAGTGAACATCTAAAGCAAAATGGGCAGTTGATTTGTGAGTTTGGTGCTGTTGGAAATGTTCAGGCGATTAGAGAAGTTTTTGGGCGTGAGTTAAATGCGTTGGGCTTCCCTTTCGTGGAGCCGTTTTGTTTTACGTCGGTTGAAGACTATCGGGTTTTACTTGAAAAGAATCATTTTGAAATAGTCGAGATTTTAGAGTATGAACGGCCGACACCGCTTAAAGGTGGCGAATCTGGTTTGAAAGAGTGGATGGAACAGTTTTATGCTGCTGAGTTGGGGGAATTGTCAGAAAAGCAGAAAGAGAAGGTTCTTAAGAATATGGAGAGGGATTTAAAACCCAAATTGTGGAAAGAGAATCATTGGGAAGCAGATTATCGGAGATTGAGGATAAGAGCTTGCAAAATATAAGTAACAGTAGTCTTGGAGATTACAGGTAAGCATTTAATATAAGTAATGTAAAAAGCGTTTTCATTTTTTTGTCTCTTATGGTGAGATATAATTAACAAAAACAAGAAGTGATTCAATTAGCACAAGAATTAGGCGTTAAAACAGATACCGGTGAAATAATTATAACAGACAGTCAAATGGTTAAACTGCTTGAAAAAGGCGGTGTTGATACTAGTCAAATAATGTTACCTAGAAG
>NZ_JAFLWD010000071.1:0-1398 GCF_017316105.1 Candidatus Enterococcus ikei | reverse complement strand
GTTCTTGGGATGTGTATATTAGTGCTACATGGATTCAAAATTATTATTGGGTGTTGGGAGCGGCTGCGGGTGTTATTGCAGCAATTGCACCAGGAATTGGATGGAGTTTAGCATATTCTATAGTTGCTTCTGTTGCAGGATTAGTTGGACAAAATAGTAATAATGGTGTAATTGTTCGTGTAAGGAATTGGGGAATTTCTTCTATGTCTTATCAATAAAAAAGAAAGAATGTGATTGATGGTGACGATGAATAAGCAAAAAAAAATGATAGATGCCTTTCTCATAGGTGTTTTTTATGTAGGAATGAATTATTTTTTGATTCATGCGAATATAAGAAATAACTACTTTGTAAGTTTGTTGTTTTTACTTGTAAATGGAATTTGTATTTCAATTTTAAGAATGCTACTGAATGGTGTTTTTAAATACAATAGAACTGTATATGTAGTTTCTATTTTTCTACTACTTATATTGACAGTAGGACCGATAGTATTTGTAGCCTTGTATTAGAGTAAATCGTAGTTAATAGTATTTTATAAATAGTGATGAGTACTTTTGTATCAAAATAAGATTTTTGTTTAAAGCAAGAATTACCAGTCAAAGCGACTATGACACCTTAAATAAGGAAATAGAAACAGTCAAAAATGAAGAACTAAAAGTGACGATCACAGAAAAATTGATTTTAATGAAAGCCATGATCGATACTCAAGGTCAGATCAGCGCTTTAACTCAGCAACAATAAGAGGCTGAACAAGAAGTCAATAAGGCATTAGAAAAAGCCGAAGCAGATAAAGCAAAAGTGCAAGCGATAGGATACGATAAATTGTTACTTGGCTATTCAGATGATCAGACTGAATATGCTCGCGTGTGGCTGACCTTGATCGGTGTGAAACCGTCAGAACTAAATGCAAAAACAATAGTTGCAGGAACACCACTCAATCCATATGATAAAGGTAGTGCAACGTATACAACAGATGCCATTATGCTTTACGGTGGCTATAGTGCGGAAGGACAAATCATTTACACAAGTAATCGGAACGGAACGATCAATGTATATCCAGTTCCAAGTCATGGGTAAATCGGAGCGGAAAATGCCAATAATCCTGAATTTGTAGCTGAATTGACGCAAGATATTTTAGATAATGTAAGAGTAGTGATGGTGGATGTAGGGAACCCAAGAGACGTGTTGGATTTGATTAGAGTAGAGAAGTGAATAAATTTAACTTAACAAAACAGGTAGTTTAGAAATTTTTTATTTTCTAAACTACCTGTTTTTATATAGCCTTAATGCTCTTATATTTATTTTTTATGCATATTTTACTTGAATAAGAAAAATATGCATAAAATTTAGTATTATTCATTTTTTTATTGAAAAATATCTTGAAAGAATTAAGTTCAAGA
>NZ_JAFLWD010000070.1:0-1521 GCF_017316105.1 Candidatus Enterococcus ikei | reverse complement strand
AGAATTAAGTTCAAGATATTCATTCGATCCATCCGATTATTCCTCGTTTCTTAGTAAAATTTGACCATAATTTTGACGGTTAAAAAATAGACACTCAGCGTTTTGCTGAATGCCTTTCTTTCATTATAAGAGTATCTTTTCATCATAATTAAGTTGTTTATCAATCACCATCATGGCTGAGCGTCTCGTTTCCCATAATGAATCCGTATAGATGTCGAGTGTCATTTTAGTTGATGCATGTCCTAAGATTTTACTCAATGTCGCAATATCAATTCCTGATTCAACACATCTCGTTGCGAAAGTATGACGAAGCGCGTGAAAGTGAACTTGACCTATTTTTGATTCTTCTACTACTTTTTTAAAACGATAGTTAATAATACGTGGTTCCGTAAAACTATTTTTGCAGGAAATGACAAATGCACTAGTACTTTTTTGCTTTTTTTCCAATAAATATCTTTTTAAATTTTTAGATATCGGTATGGCACGTTCTCCATTAATTGACTTTGGTTTCCCAATAATAATCTCAGTTTTGTGTGGTTCTGTTACTGAAGGGATTCTGGAAATGGTTCTTTTTACAAAAATTTTATTGTTTTTAAAATCGATATCTTCCCATTTTAATCCGCTGATTTCTCCAATTCTCATTCCCGTATACAACGAAATAATTTCCGCTGAACACTCTTTTTTATATAAAGAAATCTGTTCTAATTTTTTTTGTTGCTTTCTGTCTAAACTTTTTATTTTTGGTTTGGTTAGTACCGGTAAAAGGACCCCCTGGCAAGGATTATTTGAAATTCTATTATCGTTTACAGCCTTTTTTAGAGCACTTCTTAACATACTAATAATACTGCGAATAGTGTTAGATGAAAGATCTGATAGATACAATGAATAAATAAATCTGTCTATATCAGCTGTTTCTAGCTCAGATAATTGCTTATTTTTAAAAAATGGCGAAAGATGACGGTTGATTCGCCCTCTATAATTTGAGTAGGTAGATGGTTTGATTCTATTTTTCATTAAAATGTTCAGCCAATAATTTAACCATTCATCAACCATCATTTCTTCTTGTAAAGCTGTTTCTCCATATATAGAATAGTCTGCTTTTTTTTTTGATAATTTTTCTTTTGCTTCATTATATTGTTTTCCATAAACATAGCCATAAACAATTCTACCTTCCTTATTCCGACCTTTTCTATAACGTCCTTCCCAGCGACCATCCTTTCGTTTATAGATATTTTCTCCTCTTTTTGACATACTTTTCTCCTCCTAGGAATTTTTAATTTGACGGTTTTTTGACGGCTAAAAAATGAATTATACATATAAATATCTCTTTTCTAAAATGAAATCAATCAATAAAACAACAAATTTTTATCATTTTTTTAGAAAAAAAGAGAAAAATTTGATAAAAATTCACGTTTTTTATACTAGACTAAATAAAAATAATAGAATATACTTATCTAAGTAATCAATTCCACTCTTTTGATTACATATAATAAAGAACAAAAATATCTTGAACTTAATTCT
>NZ_JAFLWD010000007.1:0-77067 GCF_017316105.1 Candidatus Enterococcus ikei | reverse complement strand
TTTTCAAAGGTCTACTGTGTTACCTCGCAGCAACTTTTATATCATACCAAATCTTCGATTTGATGTCAACACTTTTTTTCAAAAGTTTCAAAAGTTTTTTCTGCTAGGCGTTGTCGTTTCTTTCGTGACAACTTCATTAGTTTATCAAGTTCTTTGTTATTTGTCAACAACTTTTTTTCTTATTTTTCAACAAGTTCAAGCTGTTTTGAATTAACAACTTTGTTATTCTATCATGATTGTCTTTCATTCGTCAAGAGGAAAATTTAATTTTTCTGTTAACGATTAATCAATCAGAACATGTATTAATATAACAATACTTTTCGTAAAAAGCAACTAGAAAATGGTCATTTTTGATTCTTTTTTCTTTTGACGAACAAACCATCTGAAGTTCATCTGAGCATTCGTTTTTTCTAGTGCTATTTATTAGTTTAGAGCACAAATATTCGGGTAAATATCGCGAAAAAAAAGCAGGAGATTTACTCTCCTACTTTCCTGCTTTACTTTTATCTACTATTGGAATATAAATTCTGAATATCGTCCCTTGATGAACAACACTTTCTGCATCTATTCTTCCTTTATAGTTTTCTACTAATTGTTTAGCAATTGATAAACCTAATCCATTTCCACCCTTATTACGTGCGCGCGCTTTATCCACTCGATAAAAACGATTGAAAATTTTATCCAAATCTTCCTCTGGTATTCCCTCGCCAAAATCTTGAATAGCTATTTCAAATTCACTCAGTGTTTTAGAAATAGAAATGTGGACCTCTTTACGTGTGGTTGAATACTTAACTGCATTATCTAATATAATAATCAATAGTTGCTCAAAGTGATTTCGGTAAATTCCTAGGGTTATCTCATGAAGCAGATCATCATCTAAGGTAATAACAAAATCAGGATATAAAATTTTGAAATTATTAAACACTTGGTAAACTACTTGCTTCGCATTTGATGTGTGATTAGAATATTGGACATCAACTTGTTCTGCTCGAGAAAGATCTAGCATTTCTTGAACAAGGCTCTTCATTCGAACAATTTCTTGAAGACTCGCTTCTAGTGATTCATCTAAAACTTCTGGATCCTCTTTCCCCCAGCGGTTCAACAAATTTAAGTGTCCTTCAATGATTGCAACTGGTGTTCGCAACTCATGTGAGACATCTTCCACGAATTGTTCTTGTTGTTCAATATAACGCCTCATCCGATCCAGCATTTCATTAAAAATTTCTGCAAGATCAGCTAATTCATCATTAGAATGAATATCTGGCATATGGATATCTGATTGAGGGTCTTTTCTGATTGTGTCCATTGTATCTCTTAAAACTTTCAAAGGCTTCAAAAAGTATGAAGATAAAATGAATCCTAATATACTACTTAAAATCAATGAAATTATTTCTAAGATGATTAACGTAAGCAGTAGACGGTTTCTAATATCATAAAAGGATGATAACTCATAAAAAGCCTGTATGTAGCCAACCTGCTGCCTATTCTCTTTTGAATATACCGGTTGAACAATCAAAAAACCTGTTTTATCATCTAATGTTTTGATTTCAGCTGCTTGTTTTTCATTTTTTAATAATCTACTTTGTACTTTTTGGGTCTCAAATAGCAAGGTTCCTTTCTCATCATACACTGATAGAAAAAGCGATGGTTGACCTAATTCAGACAACATACTATCCATTTCCATCAAAGAGCCTTCTACAGAGACTTTCTTACTATTCAAATCTTCTTCATCCACACTTGGCGTTTTTAATTTTTCATATACATCAGAGACTGTTAAGTTTTCTTCTGCATTGGCTAAACGATTACCGACTTCTGCAACTGTCCTTTCTACATTTTCGCGCTCTTTTTCTACAATAAGACTGACAGAAGATTTATATGTAATCACCGCGAATATTGTAAATACCACAAATATGAAGAAAGAACTTGCAGAAGCCCACTTTATTGTCAAAGAAGGCCCCTTCAGTTCTTTTTTTGCTACTTTTTGCATTTTCATTGTTTTCACGAGCGCATCACATAACCAGTTCCACGGACAGTTTGAATATAGCTTTCATCGCCTGGAACATCGATTTTATTACGCAAGTATCGGATATAAACATCAACAACATTAGTCTCTACTTCTGTTTCATAACCCCATACTTTATTTAATAGTACATCACGAGCTAATACAACATTTACATTTTCCATCAAAGTTAATAATAATTCATATTCACGTTTTGTTAATTCAATCATCTCAGAATTACGACGAACAACACGATTTTCTTTTTCGATCGTTAAATCACGATAAGTAATCGTTGTTTGCTTAGCTACGTTCTTGTCACCTTCAATATCGATTCGGCGAAGTAAAGCGCGTAAACGTGCTAGTAACTCTTCAATAGCGAATGGTTTCACAATATAATCGTCCGCTCCATGATCTAATCCTGACACACGATCAATCACTGAATCTCTAGCAGTCATCATGATAATTGGTGTATTTTTCACTTGACGCACACGTCGACAAACTTCAAGCCCGTTTAATTCAGGCAACATTAAATCTAAAAGGATAGCATCCCAATCATTATTTAAAGCCGCTTCTAAACCAGTACGTCCATTGTAGTGAACCTCCGTAGTGTAGCCCTCGTGTTTCAGCTCCAATTCTACAAAACGTGCTAAGTTCTTTTCATCTTCAATAATTAGAATATTACTCATTGGTTATTTGTCCTTTCTCTTTAAAAGCTATCTTAAAGCCTACCCATTATACCTACTTTTACTTTAAAAAGCTAGTAACAACCTATTTTTTCATACAACAGAGAGAAAACCATGAGAAATCTTTGAGTCCCATGGTTTTCCAACTTTTTATTCTTCGTTATACCAACTATAGTGGTAAGTACCTTCTTTATCTGTACGTTGATACGTATGAGCACCAAAGTAATCTCTTTGTGCCTGAATAATATTCGCAGGCAAACGTTCAGAGCGATAAGAATCGTAATATGCAATAGCGGAAGCAAAAGTTGGAACTGGAACCCCTGCTTGAACAGCAATTGACACAACATCACGAACGGATTGTTGATATTTTTTTGTAATATCGATGAAGTATTCATCTAATAACAAGTTTTCGATTGTTGGATTTTTATCATACGCATCTGTAATCTTTTGTAAAAATTGAGCGCGAATGATACAACCTGCACGCCAGATTTTAGCGATTTCACCAAATGGTAAGTCCCACTCATAATCTTCTGACGCTACACGTAATTGAGCAAACCCTTGTGCGTAACTCATGATTTTACTAAAATAAAGAGCTTCACGGATTTTTTCGATCAGTTCTTCTTTATCTCCTTCATAAGCAGGTGCTTCAGGTTTAGCTAAGACTTTACTTGCTTTCACACGTTCATCTTTGTATGCTGAAATGAAACGAGCAAAAACAGATTCAGTGATCAACGGTAGTGGAACACCTAAGTCCAAAGCACTCTGACTCGTCCATTTACCAGTTCCTTTATTTCCAGCGGCATCTAAGATGACATCAACAATTGGTTGTCCTGTTCCTTCATCATCTTTGCGTGTCAAGATATCTGCAGTTATTTCAACAAGATAGCTATCAAGTTCGCCTTTATTCCATTCTTTGAATATCTCAGCCATTTCATCAACTGAAACGCCTAAAATATTTTTCATTAAATCATATGACTCAGCAATCAATTGCATATCACCATATTCAATCCCATTGTGCACCATCTTAACATAATGACCAGCGCCGTTCGGACCAATGTAGGTAACACATGGTTCACCGTCTTCAGCTTTTGCTGAAATTTTTTCTAAAATTGGTGCAACCAGTTCATAGGCTTCTTTTTGACCACCTGGCATGATAGAAGGTCCCTTTAATGCGCCCTCTTCACCACCTGAAACACCGGTTCCTATAAAATTGATTCCTGAATTAGCTAATTCTTCATTTCTACGAATCGTATCTTTAAAGAATGTATTCCCACCATCGATCAGAATATCTCCTTTATCTAAATGAGGCAATAACTCTTGAATGGTTGCATCCGTTGCAAAACCAGCTTGAACCATCAACATAATACGTCGCGGTTGTTCAATAGAGTCTACAAACTCTTCAATTGTGTAAGTCGCTTTAAAATTTTTATCTGGATGTTCTTCAACGACATCCGTCGTCTTTGAACCTGTACGATTAAATAGAGCAACTGAGTATCCTCTACTTTCGATATTTAAGGCTAAATTTTTTCCCATTACGGCCATTCCGACTACGCCAAATTGTTGTTTTGTCATCTTGTATCCTCCCACTATCTTTGAAAAGAAATTCATTAGAATTTTCTTATAATCTACATCATTATAACGTAGAATGCTTTATATGAAAACAAAATAGTTCGATTAATTTGATTTATTCTTGTTTATTTTTTATAAATTGGACAATCACACAGAATTGTCGGTCAATCAGTTAGTGTGATTCAAAAATAAATCCCCTAGGCTCCATGGTTAGCCTAGGGGATTTTAACATTTTCAAAAAAATGTTTTATGCTTCTTTAGAGACAACATCTTTTCCATCGTAATGACCACATGCTGGACATACGTGATGGCTTTTTCTCATTTCACCACAGTTTGAACATGCATTCAAACCTTTGATTGTTAATTTGTAGTGAGTACGACGTTTGCCTTTTTTAGCTTTTGAAGTTCTTCTAGCTGGTACTGCCATTGGTGTTCCACCTCCTTGTAAAGATGTGTGCATAAAAATGCACGATATATTCCAATCTTACTAATTATCATCTTCATCAGTTGATTCACTGAATAATTCAGATAGTTTAGCAAGACGAGGATCCATTGTTTGTTGTGCTTCTTCTTGTCTTTTCTGAGCATAGTCTTCTTCAGATAAAACTTCCCAATCATTACCGCTTGGCATATCTTGACTTGTTAGCTCTTCTTCTGATAGTACTTGAATTGGAATAGACAAAAGAATGTTATCCTCGACTGACTCATCTAAATCAATTGTTGGTTTTTCCAACAAAATGATTTCTTCATCTGCCAAACGTTCGTCTCTTTGCTGATACTGTTCAGGAGTCATAAATACCTCGTCAACATCGATCGCAAGTGTAAGAGGAACAGGTGTTAAAGAACGTGAAGATGGAACTGTTACAATAACATCGATTTTATAGTGAAGCAAGTACTCTTCTTTTCCAACAGCTAGTATCCCGGTTGCTTTGACAGGACTAACATCTAGAATCAGATTATCTCTTTTCATCAAGGACGCTTTTAAATCAAGTGTCTCTGAAAATTCACAGGGTTTGTCTTTGTATTTGTTTAGTTCTAGTAAAGACCATTTCATATTCATCACCTCATAACGCAACAAAAGCAATTATACAAGGGTTTGAAAGCTTTGTCAATGAAATTTTCTTGACAGTGTTTTCTTCTTTCAATTTTTTTCAATTCCTACTATTCTATTCTTAATTCTTAGTGGTAAAATAAAGGAAAGGAGGAGTTAGTATGAAAGCTTTCGAATTTAAAGATGTCTCATTTATTCGGGATAAAAAGACATTGTTAAATAACGTAAATTGGTCGGTCGAAACAGATGAAAATTGGGCCATCCTTGGATTGAACGGCGCTGGTAAAACATTGCTTTTGCAATTAATCTGCGGATATTTGTGGCCAACACAAGGACGCTTGGTGGTTTTAGATCAAGTATTTGGTCAGGCCTCAATACCAGAGCTGCAGCGACGAATCGGTTGGGTCAGCACTGCCTTGCAGTATCGGATGAAAAATTGGGAAACAGCAGAGAAAATTGTTCTATCTGGCAAATTCGCCAGTATCGGTATTTACCAGAACTATGCTGAGGAAGAATTGGAGCAAGCAAAAGCTATTTTGAGAAATGCTGGCGGTGAATCACTTATCGGGAAAAAATACGAAGTTTTGTCTCAAGGAGAACGTCAATTAGTTTTGATTTCTAGAGCCTTAATGACTAACCCAGAGTTATTGATTCTAGATGAACCTTGTAATGGCTTAGATTTATTTGCTAGAGAAAAACTCTTATCTCAAATCCAGCAGATCGCTGAACAAGAAAATCACCCTACACTAATTTATGTTACACATCATACAGAGGAAATTCTGCCATGCTTTAACCACTTGATGCTATTAAAAGATGGTCAAATCTTTGCCAAAGGAACACAATCAGAATTATTTAATGAAGAAAAGTTCGCCGATTTTTACGCCGAACCGATTCGAATTATTCCATTAAAAGATGAACGCTTTGCTGTTTATCCTAAATAACAGCTACCGATGAAATAAGACAAAAGCTTTTATTTCGATTTAGAGGCCTAAACAAAACTAAAAATCAGTTTTGTTTAGGCCTCTAATCTGTTTTAAACATCTACTGAGTACTAACATCTTTTTCTTCCGTTTCTTTAAATGTTTCGATTGCTGCTAAGAATTTTTCTCCGTATTTATCTAATTTATTTTGCCCTACACCTTTTACTTGTAGTAACTGGATCGAATTTTTAGGTAGCTTCTCACACATTTCTTTTAACGTACTATCCGAGAAAATCAAATATGGCGGCACGCCAGCTTCTTGCGCTAAATCCATCCGTAGTTCTCTTAATGTTTCAAAGAGCCCATCATTTACAACCACTTTACGTACCCGCTGATCTTCTTTTCTAAATACAGTTTTCTGTCCTAATAGCACTTCCACTCCAGTTGGTGAAACAGATAGCAATGGATATTGCCCGTCTGAGGGATTTAAATATCTTTCTGCTGTTAGATAGTCGATCAATTGTTTGACTTCTTTTTGCGTTCGATCTTTCATTAACCCATAGGTAGGCAATCGATCAAAATGCCATTGATCGATTTTTTGGTCTTTAGAACCAGTTAGTACTTTTCCTACCAAACCCTTACCAAATTTTTCACCCATCCGCTTCACACATGATAGAACTTTTTGAACATCCACTGTGATATCTACTAATTCCCGCTCATCTAAACAATTAGAACAGCGGCCACAGTCAGAGCCTTTCTCTCCAAAATAGCGTAAAATAAATTTCTGCAGACACATTTGAGCATTCGCATATTGCGACATTTCTCTTAATTTCATATATTCCTTCTGTTTATAATCGATCGTCATTTCTGATTGATCAATAAAGAATTGCTGAATTTGCAGATCTTGCGGAGCATAAAGTAAAACTGCATCACTTGGAAGCCCGTCACGGCCGGCGCGTCCAGCTTCTTGGTAATAAGATTCGATATTTCCAGGGATTTGCGCATGGATAACAAAACGGACATTACTTTTATTGATCCCCATACCAAACGCATTGGTTGCAACCATCACTTGTAACTTATCAAATAAAAACTGTTCTTGGTTATGATTACGCTCTTTTTCGTTCATACCGCCATGGTACATGCCAACAGTGATTTTTTTACTTTGTAGTAAGTGATAGATTCTTTCAACTTCTTTTCGAGTACTTGCATAAACGATACCAGATTGTCCTTGATTCAACTTCAAATATTCTAGAAGAAACACATCTCTATTCTGGTCCTTAACTACTTGAAATGAAAGATTCTCACGAGCAAAACCAGTTTGTACCTGATTATCTTTTGGAATATGCAGTTGTTTGAGGATATCTTCTGCTACCTGTGGTGTTGCTGTAGCGGTCAAAGCAATAACTGCTGGTTGCTGTTGAAATTGTTCGATAATTTCAGCTAAGCGTAAATAACTTGGGCGAAAATCATGTCCCCACTGAGAAATACAGTGCGCTTCATCCACCGCTAATAAATCAATTGGAACATGCAGCAATAATTGCTGAAAGTCAAAAGATTCTAAACGTTCAGGCGCGACATAAAGAAGCTTCACTTCGCGATTAACAGCCATCTGAACACGCTTATTCATCTCTTGTTGTGAAATCGTACTATTAATGAAGGTCGCTGGAATCCCCATCATATTCATTGCATCAACTTGGTCTTTCATTAAAGAAATCAACGGCGAAATAACTAATGTCAAATTCTCCAACATAAGTGCTGGCAATTGATAACAAATCGACTTACCCCCGCCTGTTGGCATGATCCCTAACACATTTTCTTTATGTAACACATGATTGATGATTTCTTCTTGTCCTTGACGAAATTCGTCGTATCCAAATTTTTCTTTTAGTAAGTCTTTGATGTCAATCATGAAATTCTCTCCGTTCCTTGTATCTCGTTGTTATTTTAGCATTCGTTATAGTGTAATTCAAGGAAGGATTCTTCCTGCTGTGAAACAATTTTCCACGCGTGAAACATTGCTTCATTTTCGCTAAAAACTAAAACCTTTATTTATCAAGGTTTCTATATTAAGCTACGTATTTTTCCAACGTATTCATTAAAAGTTATCCACAAAAAAAGATGAAACAAAACATTTAACGTTTTGTTTCATCAGTCTAGCTTTTATTAAGAGTTAAGCTAAAGCATTTAGCTATTTTTTCTTTTTACTTGCTTTTTCACGCTCGTTTTTGTTCAAGATTTGTTTTCTCAAACGAATGCTTTCTGGTGTTACTTCACAATATTCATCTTCATTCAAGAATTCTAAAGATTCTTCTAAAGTAAGAATTTTCGCTTTTTTGATGACTGAAGTTTGGTCTTTATTTGCAGAACGCACGTTAGTCATTTGTTTAGCTCTTGTGATATTTACAGTTAAGTCATTATCACGGTTGTTTTCACCGATGATCATACCTTCATAAACGTCAGTTGTAGGTTCTACAAAGACAGTTCCACGTTCTTCAATACTCATAATACTGTATGTTGTTGCTTTACCAGTATCGATTGAAACTAAAGCACCTTGATGACGTCCGCCGATTGTTCCTTGAATCATTGGTAGGTATTGATCAAATGTATGGTGCATAATTCCATATCCACGAGTCATTGATAAGAATTCAGTTGTATAACCAATCAAGCCACGAGCTGGCGCTAAGAAGATCAAACGGATTTGACCATTACCAGTATGGATCATGTCTTGCATTTCACCTTTACGTAGGCTTAATGATTCGATAACACTACCCATATATTCTTCTGGAGTATCGATTTGAACACGTTCAAACGGTTCGCATTTTACGCCTTCAATTTCACGTTCGATAACTTCAGGACGAGATACTTGTAATTCATAGCCTTCACGACGCATATTTTCAATCAAGATTGATAAATGCAATTCGCCACGACCAGAAACTGTCCAAGAATCAGGACCAATTGGTTCTACACGTAAAGATACATCTGTTTGTAATTCTGCCATTAAACGTTCTTCAATTTTACGAGAAGTAACGTATTTACCTTCACGACCGGCAAATGGAGAGTTGTTTACTAAGAATGTCATTTGCAATGTTGGTTCATCGATGTGTAAGATTGGCAAAGCTTCTTGAGTTGTTACTGCAGCAACTGTTTCACCAACGAAAATATCTTCCATACCAGAAACGGCAATTAAATCACCAGCTTTGGCTTCGTTGATTTCAACACGTTGTAAGCCGAAGAAACCAAAGATTTTTGTTACACGGAAGTTCTTCACGCTGCCATCTAATTTCATTAAGGCAACTTGGTCGCCAACTTTCATTGTTCCACGGAACACACGGCCGATACCAATACGTCCAACGTAATCATTGTAGTCTAATAATGATACTTGGAATTGTAAAGGCTCATCTGAGTTATCAACTGGTGCTGGTACATGCTCAATGATTTGATCAAAGATCGGTGCCATAGTTGGTTCTTGGTCTTCTGGATTATCAGAATCGCTTGAAGTTCCGTTTAAAGCTGATGCATAAATAACTGGGAAGTCCAATTGTTCATCATCCGCACCTAATTCGATAAATAATTCTAAGACTTCATCCACAACGTGTTCAGGACGCGCTGAAGGTTTATCAATTTTATTTACAACAACGATTGGCGTTACTTTTTGTTCCAATGCTTTTTTCAATACGAAACGTGTTTGAGGCATCGTTCCTTCGTAAGCATCAACAACTAAAACTACGCCATCAACCATTTTCATGATACGCTCAACTTCACCACCGAAGTCCGCATGTCCAGGTGTATCTAAAATGTTGATGCGAGTGCCTTTGTAATCTACTGCAGTATTTTTAGCTAAAATCGTGATTCCACGTTCGCTTTCAATAGCATTTGAGTCCATTGCACGTTCTTGTAATTGTGTGTGTCCATCTAAAGTATCTGATTGTTTTAAAAGTTCATCTACTAATGTTGTTTTACCATGATCGACGTGGGCGATGATTGCCACGTTTCTAATATCTTCTCTGTATTTCAATGTAATTGCTCCTTATCCTTTTGCCTTACGTCACTTGTCCATTAAATCCGACTTTTTATTATAGCAAACTTTTTTCATGAAATATAGTCTAAAGCATGCAAATATTATGAAAATTTCATATTTAATTGCTATATTTTTGAAAAATACCATAATTGACCCGGAAAATCAACTACTTCCTGTAACCTCTGCTATTTTTTCCTACTTATATTCGCTTTACTCTAACTCAAAAATATATGTTTTTTGTATTTCTTCATAGGCTTTTGCTGTTGCTGCTAAGAAATACTCTCGTTTAGCAAAGCTTAATGGACTTCCATCGATATTCGAATACTTAAATCCAAATTCTTCTATCAAAACTAAGCCTGCAGCGTAATCCCAAGGACTTAAATTAGAAACATAACCGATATGATTTCCTTTAAGCATTGCAATCAATTCAATACCTGCACAGCCGCTAACTCTGACTCCCATACTTGCATGTCCGATTTCTTTGGCACAATAGAGATTTTCGCCATACATATAGGCATTCATTCCAAGTAATCCTTCAGATAAAGGTGAATTTTTGGGAGCCTTCAATTTCTGATCATTTAAAAATACCCCTAGATTTTTACCGCCCCAATATAATTCATCTTTCATCACATCATAGATAAAGCCGAGTTGCCCAACACCTTCTTCAAAAACAGCCATCATGATACAAAAATTTTCCTGCTCCATCACAAAATTCATCGTACCATCGATTGGATCAATGATCCAAACACGACCAGTAAGAGAATCAATTGTATTAAACCCTTTTTCCTCAGCCAAAATCCGATCACCTGGATAATGCTCGTTGATTTTATTGATAAAAAAAGTCTGAATTTCTTCATCGATATTTGTAACTAGATCTTTTCTGTTAGATTTTTGTGATATTTCAATTTCATTAGTGAAGCTTACTTTTATATATCCAGCAGCCTCTTTTAACCACTCTTTGATTTCAATGATCATTTTTTCAGTTGTCATTTTAATCAGCTCCTAGTTTTAGTCGACCAGAATCTTGTTTTTTTGCTTGCTGAACCGTTCGATATAAAGAATAGCCAGATGCTTTTTGAAACTCATTCCCTAAGCATTTTTCTTCCCCGATACTTTTCACTACTGTTTTAAATTGTTTGTATTTATTTAAAAAGACGCTAGTGTCGATCCCTGATTCATTTGCTTCCTCCACCGCTGACCACATATTGGTAACAATCACCATTTCATCCGTCGTCCAATCTAAATCTAAGGGATATTGATAATCTTTCATGCCTTCACCTCACTATCTAGTTTATCACAGGCTACTAAAATTGTTCTACAGTCTGTTACTTTCTTTTCTTATTTTGCCAGTTTGTCCAAATGGGTAAAAATAATACCCCTTTTTCGACTTCTACCTTTTGTGCAGAATAAATCCCTGCGTTGCCTGAACACATGTAACTGATCAAACAAATCATAAAGAAAAACAATGCTGCATCGCTGCCAAATAACTCAATGCCCATAATAAAACAAGCAATCGGTGTATTGGTCGCTCCAGAAAAGACACCAATAAATCCTAATCCCGCCAAAAACGGCACCGATAGATGAAAAATCATGGCCAAACTACTGCCTAATGTTGCACCGATTTCAAATAACGGAGTTACCTCTCCACCTTGAAAACCCGCGCCTAATGACAGCACTGTAAAAAAGAGCTTTCCAAGAAAATCAAACCAGTGACTTTCTCCATTAAATGCATCTTTTAAAAGGGGCAGACTCAAACCTAAATACCGTTGCGTCTGCAAAATAAACATCGTTGCCACCACAATAGCTCCACCGACAAAATTACGCAAAACAACATCTTTAAACCAATTAGCATAAACTTTCTTAAGAAATACGATCGAGCGACTAAACAGCCAACCGACCAGACCAAAGCAAATTCCTGCAATGATTATTTTGATAAACAACATCAATGACCAATCTGGAATATGTCCCATACCATAATGGGTATGAGTCACACCAAAAGATTCTGTCACAATATTTGCAAAAAAAGCAGCAAAAAAACTAGGAAAAAGTCCATCTGATCTTAAACGTCCCAGCATTAAGACTTCTAACCCAAAAATAGTTCCTGCTAACGGCGTACCAAATACAGAACTAAATCCAGCACTGATTCCGCTGATCACTACGATTTCTCTTTCAATTTTATCCAAACGAAAAAGGCGTCCCACAGCATCAGCTACCGTTCCACCCATCTGTACGGCTGTTCCCTCTCGACCAACTGATCCGCCAAACAAATGTGTGGTGATCGTACCAAATAGAGTCAGTGGAATCAAGCGTAGCGGTATAGCTTCTTGTTCCCCATTGGCTTGATCGATCACAAGATTATTCCCTCTAATTGCATTTCCACCATATTTTCTATATAAAAAAGCAAATATCGCCCCGCTAACTGGTAATAAAAATAACAGCCATGGATTATCTAGTCTAATTTGAGTCACAGTGTCCAAACTTTTAAGAAAAAATGCGGACAAGGCCCCCATTATCAGACCAATCAGCAACGAAATCGTTAACCATTTCGTTATGTAAAGCCCGATATTAATTGGTGTTTTTAACTCACTTTTCACTTTATCAACTCCTCTAAATTACCTCAACTATTCTATCATACCATTTCTTCGATCCATGCTGATCAATTATAACAATTTTTTGATAAAGAAACGAGCAAGAAATAGCTAATGCTTTAATAAATAGCCGAGGGAAACATCGGGTTTTCAACATTTAACTTTCTATCCTACGCAGCTCTTATTAAAGCACTTGCAAAACCAAGAGATTGTGCTACTATAAATAGGAAATTTTATTATTTTTCTGGTATTATTCTATTTTAATTGTAAGCTATTGTTTCTCGTTGTGCTGTAGAGAAAATCTTTTAAATAGATTGTTCTCTCAAAAATGAAAGGGTGTTTTCGTTGAAAGAACTCACACATGGCAATCCTGCAAAACTGATTTTTTTATTTACAATTCCATTATTGATCGGCAATATTTTCCAACAGTTTTATAATATGGCTGATATGATCATCGTTGGTCAGACCTTAGGAAAGGAAGCGTTGGCAGCTGTTGGTGCGACGGGCAGTATTACCTTTTTAATCATTGGTTTTGCGCAAGGATTAACTGCTGGACTCTCAATCTTAACTTCTCAGCGTTTTGGTGGGCAGGACTATCGCGGGGTTAAAAAAAGTTTTGCTACAGGAATCGTTATCAGTGGTATCGTGACTGTCGTCTTGACCGCACTCAGCATGATGTTTGTTCGTCCTATGCTACAACTGATGCAAACACCAAAAGAAATTATTGATGATGCTCAAACTTTCATATCCATCATTTTTATTGGGATCTTTGCTGCGATGGCGTTTAATTTATTGTCAAATGTGATTCGTGCGTTAGGAGACAGCCGCACCCCACTTTTATTTTTGATCATTGCCAGCATTATCAATGTTGTACTAGATCTAATCTTGATTATTAATTTTCATATGGGCGTTGCTGGTGCTGGGATTGCTACAGTGACCGCGCAAATCGTCTCCAGTATTTTGTGCGTGATTTACATTCGCTGGAAAATTCCTAATCTTCAATTACGTAAGAAAGACTTTTCCATTGATAAACATGAGTTCCGAGCTCATTTGAATATTGCGTTACCAATGGCTTTTCAATCTTCAATCATTGCGATCGGCGCGATTATTTTGCAAGCGGCTTTAAATAGTTTGGGAACTGACGTCGTTGCGGCTCAAGCTGCTGCTGGAAAAATCGAACAATTTGCCACTCAACCAATGATGTCATTTGGTATTGCAATGGCAACCTTTACAGCACAGAACTATGGAGCGAAAAAATACAAACGAATTTTACAAGGGGTCAATCAATGTCTTGTAATGAGTATTGGTTTCAGTCTTTTGGCTGGTGGTATTGTCATTCTTTTCGGCCAAAATCTAGTGACTCTTTTTGTCAGTGGAAAAGAAACCGAAGTTCTTAGACTTTCTCAGATTTATTTTAACGTAAATGGAAGTATGTATTGGTTACTCGCAATCTTGTTCATCATTCGTTATACATTGCAAGGGCTTGGTCAAAGTGTTATTCCTACATTAGCCGGAATCATGGAATTAATCATGCGTTCATTTGCTGCAATTATTCTTACTGCGTCTTTAGGTTTTGTTGGTGCAGCTTTGGCATCACCACTGGCTTGGGCTGGTTCTGTAATCGTATTGTTAGCATCTTATTTCAAGGCGATCAAACGCTTAAAGAAACTTGATCACGAACAAGCACAGTCGCTTTTACACTAGCTAAAACACAATAAAAAAATCGACCGATTCTCAAAAGAAAATCGATCGATTTTTTATTATACAGATTGCTTTCTAGGGAAATACTGACGCCATTTCGCTTTTACTGAGTTCGTCATCGGCTCAGAAGCTTCTTTGACGGCACAATATTTGTCGACCATCGTCACAATATAGCTCTCTTTATACTTCGGCGGTGCAATAGTTGCCCCCCACATATGTTTGATGATGATATCACGTTCTAAATCAGAAAGTTCTGTTAGTTTTTCAGCATTTTTCACAGCAATTCTCGGATGCATATAAGCATGAGATCCTTCATCGAACTTTGTTGTACGCCAATCGTAATAGAACAAATCATGTAAAAGCCCAGCACGTGCTGTTGCTCTAGCATCACCATTCCATTTTTTAGCTAGTTTATAACTATAATAAGAAACGCTGATTGAATGATCTAAACGAGTTGAGTGAACATGTTGCGTGTAGTTGCCTAAACGCTGTACTTCTTCAGTTTCCAACAAATCTTCCACATAAGACATATATTCTTGATCTTCACGCCATTTTTCAGTCATTAATTCTGGTTCCACCTTTTTAGAGACTTATGAATTTCTATTTTTTACGGATTTAAAAGAAAGTCTTTTTTTTAACTTGATGAAAGTATAGCACCTTGATTTTACAAATACTAGGAATTTTGAATTCCGTAACTAAACTTTAATATTTACTTTATAATTACACTTACAAAATAGAGTTATTTTCCTCGTTTTGATGCTTAGAAAACTCCGCCTTGATTTCTATAAATGATTGAAATACTTGTAATAGCTGAAATAACTGCGCTCTATTTTCAAACTCTTTTCTAGTTTTAGGCAGTTCTTTTTTTCGGTAAACTTCATATACTTGTGCTATTTTATCCAAGATGTCTTGTCCGTCATTATTTTCAGCAAAGGTTTCAGCGGTATACTGCAGTAACTCTTGAATGTTTCCGACTTGTTCTGGCTCAACTGTGATGTTTTCTAGAATCTGCAGCATGTCTTTTAAACTATTACTTTGTAAGCGTCGCATCGTGAAGTATTCAATATAATAATGATTGGAGGATATCAGTTGATTTTCTGCATGGTTTTTCGCCCAATTTTCACCTGTTCGGATGAAAGCCTTTAAGTCATTACATTTTTCAAATAAGTTTCTTTCTTTATTATGCTCGTTCAAATATGCCGCCATGTTATTCAGTATTTTACGAAACATTGTTTCAATGACTTTTTGGTCTTCTTTCAAACGTTTTTCAGTATCTGGCATATACAAATTCATGAGTAACGCAAACCCAACACCAATAGTCATTAGTAAGAACTCGTTACCAATGATCGACCAAGATAAGTCTTGTTCGACCAAATATTGGGTCACTAAAACTGAACTTACTACAATCCCATCTGAAAGCTTGAAGTAAACTGCTGCTGGAATAAATAAAAGTAAATAAACGCCAAATGCCAAAGCATTGAATCCTAGAATAGAAAAACAAAAATACGCAATCACTGTCGCTAAAGCTAGAGAAAGTAACCGATAAAGCCCAGTTAATAAAGACGTTTTTTTCGTATTGGTCACACTTAATACAGAAATAATTCCCGCAGATGCAGGGTATAACAACCCTAAACTTTCTGCAACGATCATCGACAAGGTCGCACTCACTGCAGTTTTAATTGTCCGTAGCCCAATTTTCATTCAATTGCTCCTCACAAAATAGTTAATCTTTTGTTTAATACTAGTAATTTTACCTCTATTTCGGTTATGATTAAATAGAAAAATGATTAAATCTTTATTATAGGAGAGAAAGTTCATGGAAGTCGGTCCTTTTCGTTTAGGCATGCGCACATTGAAGACAGCTTTAGCTGTTATGCTGTGTATTATTTTATTTAAAGTATTTGATCGTGGGGCACCCATGATTGCTGCCTTAGCTGCTGTTTTTTCGTTACGTCAAGATTTAACGACGAGCCTTACTTTTGGGAAGTCAAGAATCCTAGGTAATACTTTAGGCGGGGGTTTAGCGATCGTTTATTTTCTAGTGAAGGATCTTTTTTCCAATGATTTTTTAGTGGAGTTGTTTCTATTACCATTTTTAGTGATCGTAGTCATTGTTGTTTCTGATGGTATGAATAATAATTCGGGTATTATCTCAGCAATCGCAACGTTGCTTTTGATCTCTTTAAGTATTCCCCAAGGAGAATCATTTTATTTTGCTTTATCTCGTGTGATCGACACGTTTATTGGAACATTTATTGGTATCGGACTAAATTTCTTTATTCGCCCGAAACCAATTGAAGAAACGCATGAAATTGAGGAATACTTAGCAGAATTAGAGCAGAAAGAAAAAGAATTAGTAGAGCTTCGTCAAAAAATTCAAGAAAAAGCTGAGTTGGAAAAACAGAAAAAAGATAAACCAAAATAGAAAATCGACTATGCTTTTTACCGCAGAAAAAAATTACTGTAGTAAAAAATATAGCCGATTTTTCGTTCTATGGTTTTTATTAATCGTGCAAAATGAGATCCATGGGTTGCGGACCTGCTAATCCGATAAATACAAAGTCCTCCTTACCTGTGTTTTTCATTCCGTGTTGTTCTCCTGGTAAAGAAACAATCATGTCCCCTTTTGAAATACGTACCTCTTCCCCACCTCCTGGAAAGAAAGTACCTGTACCCTTAGTGACGACCCATAGATCATCTGATGTTGTATGCGAATGATTGAATACACTTTGACCTGGCTTCAAACACCATACTGCACCAGCCGTATGTTCAGTTTCATAAAAAATCGTCTTTTTTCCTTCATGTTCACAAAAATCAATCACTTCATCGAGTTTAAATAACCGTTCTCCCATTCTCGCTTTTGACATACTGCATCCATTCCTTTCTATAATTTAAACTCACTTAAATAATTGCCCAAAACGAAATAATTGTTGCGCAGTTTCCCTGACTGCATTAATCGTATTCTCTTTATCCAGAATGTTCTGCTCCGATGCAATCCTCCTGATTGTTGGAAAAAAAGCATCGATACCTTCATTATTACATTGCACAGCATCTTCAGAAACACTACCGGATATAGCGATCACTGGTTTATAGTGTTTTTTTGCCATTTTAGCGATTGCAACAGGGACTTTTCCCATCATTGATTGAGCATCTAGCATGCCTTCACCTGTAATAATAATGTCCGCTTGCTCTATTTCTTTCTCTAAATCAATAATCGTTGCTACTTCCTCAAATCCTGAAACTATTTCACTTTTAAAATAAGACAATAACGTGAAGCCTAATCCGCCAGCAGCACCAGATCCTGGTGTAACCTGATAGAATGTCTTCGTTAACTCATTCGTTAAGAAGGCAAACTTTTCAAGAATCCTATCGATTTCTTTGCGATTTTCTTTTGTAACTCCTTTTTGCTTACCAAAAATATACGTAGCGCCGTTTTGACCATTCAAAGGATTCTTCACATCACTAGCTATTCGAATCGAACACTCTGCTAATTCAGGTAAAATCGAAGAAGCATCGATTCTGCTCAGATGTTTCATATCTTTTAACAAATAGCCTAAATTTTGCCCTTTTTCATCTAAAAAATCATAACCCAAAGCACTTAGTAAGCCGATTCCTGCATCATTCGTTGCACTGCCACCCAAACCGATAATAAACTTTCGGTAGCCAGCTTCAATATTTTTCTTTAGCAATTGTCCCAAACCATAAGATGTCGCTTGCCACGGATCTAGGTCTTTTTTTTCCACTAGCATAATTCCTGATGTTTCTGCTACTTCTAATACAACAGTTTCATCATAAATTCCATACTTAGCAGTTACTTCTTGATGAAATAGTGGACCTTGAACGTGTTCTGTATGAATAGAGTTAGGGGTCGTATAAAATATAGCCTCAATAGTTCCTTCGCCACCATCTGCAATTGGAGTAACTTTTATTGGAACAGTCTGTTCTTCCTTGAAAGATTCTTCAATGCCTTTTTTTACCGCTTCACCCACTTCAATAGATGTTGCACTGCCTTTAAATGAGTCCATAGCTACTAATATTTTCATATTTCCCCCTCCATCATTCATAAAAAACTACTTGTTTACTCTATTTTTGGGTGTACCATTGAGATATGCACTGACATTGTCGACTGCAATTTCCATTAAGCGTGAGCGAGCTTCTTTTGATGCCCAAGCAATGTGTGGAGTAATAATGATATTTTTAGCTTGCAACAATGGATTTTCTGCGCGGATCGGTTCTTCAGATACAACATCTACCGCTGCCGCTCCAACCTTACCTGAATCTAGTGCTTGTGCTAAATCTTTTTCATTGATCAATTGACCTCGAGAATCATTAATGATCAAAACACCTGTTTTCATTTTCCCAATGTTTTCAGCGTTGATAATCCTTTCATTTTCTGGTACTAATGGACAATGTAATGAAATAATATCTGATTCAGCAAAGAGTTGCTCTAAGCTAACCAATTTCGTTCCGTTTCGATCTCTTTCTTCTCGTTCCCCATTTGTTGCAATAACCTTCATTCCCAACGCAGCTGCTATCTCTCCAACTCTTTGTCCGATCCTTCCGTAACCAATGATTCCTAATGTTTTTCCTGAAAGTTCGATTTGCGGATAATTCCAATAACACCAATCTTTCGAGTTCGTCCACTCTCCACGTTTCACACTATCTGAATGAGCACCAATATGGTGAGCTAGTTCCAAAAGTAATGCGATAGTATATTGAGCCACTGTGTCTGTTCCATAAGTTGGAATATTTGTTACAATGATTCCCTGCTCTTTTGCAGCGATTACATCGACTACATTATAACCAGTTGCTAATACACCAATATATTTTAATTGTTTTGCCTCTTGTATAACTTTTTTCGTAAGAGGTGTTTTATTCGTTAAAACGACTTGAGCATCTCCGATTCGTTTGACCAATTCAGCCTCAGAAAGAGGACTTCGATCATAAACGGTCAGATTCCCCAATTTCTCTAAACTACTCCAAGATAAATCTCCAGGATTTTCGGTATAACCATCCAAAACCACAATATCCATCTTTGTTTCTCTCCTTTCTTTATTCTTCTAAAAGTGACCATGCACGATTGATTGTACGTTTTGTTTGTGCAACAATCACATCAGCATCTTCATGATCACGTGGCGTTACTTCAAATGAAAGAATCATTGGTTCGTCTTTATTAAATAACCCTTCCTCTTTACAAATTTTGAAAAAATCGGTTAGTTCAGCTACATCATTGGCACTGTTTGGAAATCCAAATCTTGGATGTTGATCACCATATGCGTCACAGCCTTCTTTTACAACAGCATTTCCAATGTGTAAATGCGTGATGTATGGACGAGTTGTTTGAATCACAAATTTACTTGTTTCATACGTCGTTGGGAAATGAGATAAGTCAACGATCAAGCCAAAATTATTACAATATTTTCGAACATCAGCGGCAAATTCTGCAGCTAATGGAGCTGGTCCAATCAAAGCTTTTTTATCCATATTGTAATCGAAAACCTCTAGCTCTACCATCATTTTTTTTGTCGCAGCATATTTACATACATTTATCGTAGTCTTCAATAACTGTGAATAAGCCTTATCTTTGGTTGCTTCTTCCCATTGTCCTGATAAAAAGGCAATTCCTTTAGCACCTAAATATTCAGCTTCATCAACAGCTTCGATCAATGTTTTTTCTGCTTCAAGACGGTCTACTTCATTCAGAGCATTTGGATTAAGTCCTGGTCCTAATAAACGTGGTTGAGCGCCATAACCAACTCTTAATCCTGATTGTTCTAATAATTGTTTCACTTCTAAACGTGTCTGGTCATCTTTGATTTGAGTGATTTCAATTGCACGAAAATCAGGATCTTTAGCTATTTGTAGCAGTGTTTCTTTTAAATCGTAATTTTTTGGCGGATAACTCATCCATTGGATCAAGCCTAAATCAAAGTACGTTTCAATATTCTCTTTCATTCTATTTTCTCCTTTTATTAACTTATTTAGTGTGTTTATTTTTAGTCTCCAAAGTTTTTAATTTGGTCAACTGCGCCACCCATATCACATAGTTGTTCTGGTTCACAGATAATATCAATCACATATGTTTTCCCAGAATCTACTGCACGTTTGAAGGCACTCGCAATTTCATTTGGATCAAATACTCGTTCTCCTAAACAACCAAATCCTTCAGCAACTTTTACATAATCAATCAATCCATCTTGGTTATAAGGCATATCTACACCGTACTCAAAATCATAAGCTGAAATTTGGTTTTGGCGTATCAATCCTAGATAGGCATTATTGACAATAACTACGATGATCGGCTTCTTAAATGCTGCGGCAACTGCGATTTCTTCTCCCATAAAGGTAAAACCAAAATCGCCAAGTACAGTGACTGACGTTGCATTTGGATCAGCAACTTTTGCACCAAAAGCAGCAGGTACTTCAAAGCCCAATGTTCCTGCACCACCTGATGGCAAGTAGCGACGTGGTTTTTCGATGTCTTGCAACTGACCACTCCAAATTTGAGTGATACCACAGCCAGCAGTGTACATTGTATTGTCATCGAAAAAGAGATTCATTTCTCTAAATACTCGGTGCGGCATGATTGGCGTATTATCAAAATCCGTTTTTCTAGCTAATTCTTTTCTTAATTGAGGGATTTCACTAACACCCGCTCTGTTTACTTGAGTCATCTTGCGTGATTCAATAGCAGCTAATAAATCACTCAACGCTTCTTTTGCATCTGAGACGATGCCTAGATCTGGTGTAAATACTTTTCCGATTTGGTTTGCTTCAATATCAATGTGAATGAATTTGCGTCCTTTTCTATATACCTCCAAGTTTCCAGTATGACGATCCGTAAAGCGATTACCGATTCCAATAACTAGATCAGAATCCAAGAAAATTTTATTGCCGATTGGTTGTCCAACTTGGATTCCTGCATGTCCAGCATTAAGTGGATGATTCACTGGAACACCACCTTTGGCCATGTAGGTTTGAATAATCGGAATTTGAAGTTTTTCTGCAAATTGAATCAATTCTTGTTCTGCTTTGGCTAAGATTACACCGCCGCCCATGATAATAACTGGAGATTTCGCTTCAGTGATCATATCCAGAACTTGATTTATTTGAGTCGATGCTGCTTTGACTGTTTCAACTTTCTTCGGTTCATAGTCATTGATGTCAAAATCAATTTCTACTTGCTGAATATCAAGAGGTAAATCAAGTAGGACTGGTCCAGGTTTCCCTGAGCGCATAATATAAAATGCTTCGCGTAAAATTGTTGGAATTTCTTGCGCATCTAAAGGGCAATAAACTTTCTTACAAACTGTAGATGCAATACTTACCATATCCACACATTGGAAGGCATCTTGTTTCATTTGCCAGCTATTTGCCTGACCTGTAATGGCAAGAACTGGGATCGAGTCAATGTTCGCTGTGTATAGACCTGTCACAAAGTTTGTTGCGCCAGGACCAGACGTACAAATAGCTAATGCAATCTCATGTGTTGCTCGATAATACCCATCTGCTGCGTGTACACAAGCTTCTTCATGACGCATACAATAATGTTCGATTGGTGCCGCTTCCAAAAATTTATACACCGGATTTATTCCAGCTCCTGGTATACCAAAAGCATCTTTTATTCCTTCTTTGACCATAATTTGAACAATTGCTTCTGCAGCTTTCATCTCAATTCCTTCTTTCTATTATTTGATCGAATTCCACTAAGTGGCATTGCGTTTCACTAAACAACATGTTACCATGACTCCATGAAGGGGTCTTTAACGCTTTTACACGAAAAGCAAATCCTTATTTTGTACATGATGGACAAATTTGGATAAAAAGAAAAACAAGTAGGAGGATATAATGAACGAAAAAAAAGTAAAATTAAATCAATCAGTCATCAAGACATTTGCTATCATTGAAAGTTTTACCAGCGCTAGGCAAGAAATGTCTCTTGTCGAACTTGCACAAAAAGCGGAGCTTCCAAAATCAACTGCACTGAGATTTCTTTATACCCTTATGACTTTAGGCTACATAAGCCAAAATCCCGAAACTCAGTATTATTCACTCTCTAACAAATTTGAAAATATTTCAGCAAATTTAGTTTCTGCTGAAAGTTTGATTCAATTTACGCAATCCACTCTTTATCACCTGTCTTCCGCACTATCAGAAGCTACTTGTTTATCAGTTCAAGCAGGGAATCAGCTGGAGTACATCAATTCGATAGACAGCCAAGAAAGAATCTTAAGTATTACTCAAAAAATTGGGAAAAAGGCGCCTTTATACTGCACTGGAGCAGGAAAATTATTTTTATCCGCTTTTTCAGATAAAGAATTAGACGAATATCTAAAAACGATTGAATTGCACTCTTTAACCAAAAATACAATCACTAAAAAACAAAAGTTGTTAGAAGAACTTCAACAGATAAAAAAACAACAATATGCGGTTGATAATGAAGAATGTGAGCTAGGGGTTTTTTGTATTGCAATACCGATTTTTAATTCTGCCAACCAAATCATTGCAGCAATCAGCATATCGATACCGACCATTAGAATCAATGAAGCAAAAATCAAAACGGTCGTCAATTTAGCCAAACAAGAAGTCGCCGCTTTATCTTTTAAAACTAAATAATTTACATTGCACACCTATTTGCTCTTAAAATAAAGGAGGGATTATCATGAAAAACCTGAAAGAAATTTTAACGATTCCACGTTTTACAGACTTAGTTGTTTTAAACACTCAAGCAAATTTAGATGTTCCACTGCATACAGTTGAAATATCAGAAACACCTGATGTTGCAAATTACTTATCTCCTCATTCTTTGTTGTTGACAACAGGAATGGCCTATAGAGATTCGCCTGATGATTTATGTGAACTGATTGCACATTTAAATAGCCTTCCAAGCGCTGGTTTAGCAGTAAAAATAGGTCGGTACATACCAAAAATCAGCAAAAAAGTCATTGATTTTGCAGATTCATTAAACTTTCCAATTATTCAAATTCCAATGAATATGACTTTGGGAGATATTTCGCATAAGCTGCTAAGTTATCTTTGGTCCGATCAAACGGAAGAAATCTTTTTTTCGCTTGAAATACAGCAAAAATTTGCTGAATTGCTTTTTAAAGGGGCTTCTACCTCAGTCTTGATTGACCAATTGAGCCATATGATCAAACAGCCGATTATGTTGATCGATCCATTTGGTCACTTGGCTACGTCTAGTCGAAATCATACTGTGGAAGAATTTTTGACACCTGCTAAGAAAAAAGAGCTTTTAGCCCAATTAACAGCGAAACAACAAGAAGCAAAAAAAGAGTCTTTTTTATTTAAAATCGATGAAGGTGAGCATACTTTAGTCAATCTTATCCCAATCAACTCAGATAGTTATATTCCTTATTTATTAGTTCTTTTCAAGGTTGATCAGTTAGCCTATCCTTTTTCTCAGTTTGCTATTGAACAGTCCTTGATTGTTCTGGCACTTTCAATCTATAAAGAACAAACGATCAAATATGAAAACCGTTCAGTAAAATTGCACCTATTTCATAATTTGTTGCATTCAGAAAAAAACGGACCGTCTATGGATTTTGTAAAACAGTATCCAATTATTGATTCCCTTGACTCCAATTATTACCGAGTTGTAGTTGTATCGATTCAAGTACCAAAAAATAAGTCTTTTTACGAAAAAGAAATTGATTTGTTTATCTATGATTTCCTAGAAGAATATTTAACAAAAACCAATTCTAATTTGTTACTATTGCCTACAGATGAAGATAATCAATTCGTGTTGCTTTTTAAAGACAAGAAGGATTTACAATCAACTTTAGAAGAGCTCTATGATAAAACATTTAAATTATTAACTATCTCACTTAGTTTTGGCGTAGGTGATCCAGTTAATCAACTTAGCTTATTTCACTTTTCATACAAGGAAGCAAAAAGTTCTTTAGAAAATAGCCCATCTAAAAAGAATTTCGTTTTTTATAATACTATTCAAGGAATCAACCGGATAGCTGAAAATGTTTCAGAAGAAGAGATGCAGCATTTCTGCCAATCTATTCTGAAAAGTCTTGCCTATCCGACCAATCAAACGAATCAAGAACTTCGAAAAACGCTGACTACTTATTTGGACTGTCAGTGTAAAATTTCGGAAACCGCTGACCAACTATTTGTGCATCGCAATACAGTAAAATATCGAATAGAAAAATGTAATCAATTATTTGGACAATCCGTTGATGATTCCAAATTATCGCTTAAATTACGCGTTGCTTTATCTCTTTCAGAAAATGAAAGCGCGGACAAAAATAGTTAGAAATGAGACATTATTGAAGGATAATCCGTTTAAGTCCCTAACATTTTTACGTATTTACCTAAAAAGATTTGGCACAATTATGTATGCCAAATCTTTTTTTGTTCTTGTGGTTGAATTGGACGATTGTTACTTGCCCAGTCTTTTTCTTTTACTAACTTCAAAATTGTCTTACTAAACAGTGAAGATGCCTTTGAAACAACGATCCATTGAACATTTCCAACACAAGGCGGGGTTGTATATGATCCGTAATAAGCATAATATTCAACAGGTTTAGAGATAAATACAGAAGGATTTAATTTTAGATTCTTTTTTCTTAAATCCCAATTGATAGTCGTGCAACTTTCTTCGATTTGCAAAAGCTCTTCATTCCCTACTATTTTTTTAAATAATACGGCAATAACCAACGGCTCGTCCGCTTCAGAGTGATGGACAAAATGGAACTCAATTGGATGGACTTGTCCGTCAAGAGTATGTTCACTGGGAATATGGAAATGGATATCATCAAGATAAAAACATTTACGATCAAAATACACTTTATTTTTATTTGACTTTGGAATAAAATGAAATGTGTGTTTAGACCACTGTATTTGAAATTCATCACACAAATACTCAATTGTTAATGTGTCTTTTTCCAATTGATTTGTGACTTTATCTTTAGCCAAAGCAATAGGCGACTGCATGTATCGATTACAGGCTTGTCGATAATCATCACATAAGTTTATCCACGTATCAGGTCCATTTTCCAAAGAATAACCCCACTCTATCTCTTTTTCCATGTTAAACTATCCTTTCTCTTGTAAAACGCTTACAAAATAAAATCTTGAAGATAGTATAATTGATGAATACAAGGATGTATTTGTCCAAACAGAGCAAATAATTTTAAAATTATTAGTTAAAATGACTCATGTAATAATTTTAGTTTCTTAATATGATATAAAAAAGCGTTTACATTTTGTTTTTTATCAATATTTTAATCACTAAATCAAAAATAAAGAAGTTACAGGAGGAAAAAAATGAAGACAAATGGTGAAAAAATCGACAAACATTATTGGAAGAGAATTGTTGTGTTATTATGCTTGGGCTGGGTAACTATTTGGATTTATCGTGCTTCATTGACCCCACTATTTTCTGAGATTCAAGGAACCGTTGGATTTCATACCAATGCTCAAATGGGTTTAATATCCAGTTGTTATTTCTTTGGAGCAACTAGTATGCAGATTCCAGCAGGAATGTTAGTTGATCGCCTTGGGAAAAAAACAGTGATGATTCCAGGATTTATTTTATTTGGGCTAGCTGCCTTTATGATCACACAGGCTCAGTCTTTGACTATGATTTATTTTGCCAGTGTGCTTGCCGGGTTAGGGTGCGGTTCTTATTACGGCGCGGCGTTCTCACTTTCATCTGAAAGTATCCCCCAACACCGGAAAGGACTCTCTACAGCAATCATCAACAGCGGATCAGCCGTTGGAATGGGAATTGGTATGATTCTTTCAAGCCTTTTAGTGAAACAACTTGATTTGCCTTGGCAGTCTATGATGTTCCTTTGTTTTGGCCTGATCGTTACTATGATTCTTGCTTTTACCTTTGGAATCAAACCGAACTCAAAAAAAGATACGCCTATACCAACTACGCTAGAGTCAGAAGCAACGAAACAATCTGCTGCTACTTCTGACAAACAACCAAAAGGACTTTTTTCACCCAAAATGCTAGTTTCTTATCTGTTATATTTTGGCACTTGTTATGGTTATTATATGGTAGTAACTTGGCTACCAGCATTTTTACAAGACGAACGAGGCTTTAAAGGACTTGCAATCGGGTTTTCATCTGCCTTAGTGGCATTTGCTGCGATTCCTGGTGCATTGATTTTCAGCCGTATTTCTGATAAATGGCAATCAAAAAAAATATCGATTATTTTAGCACTTGAATTAGGTGCTGCAGCTATGTTGTTACTAACTGTAACAGCCAATAATTCTTCTTTGTTACTAATCGCTTTGATTCTTTATGGCTTTTTAGGAAAATTAGCAGTTGAACCGATTATTATTTCATTTATTAGTGATCAAGCTAATCCGTTGATTTTAGGTACAACTCTTGGTATATCAAACTTTTTCGGCTTAAGTGCGTCCATCTTCGCCCCTACGATCACAGGTGTAATTTCCGATGCGTCAGGAACACGAGAAATGGGTTTTTATATCTCAATCATTATTATGGTTCTTGCAGCAGTTGCCTTTTTCATCGTAAATAAGATTCCTGAAAAAAAAGCTGCATTTGAATTGGAAGAATCTGGTGAAGCTTAAACGTAGTAATTTTTTTGATAAAAAGAACCAGTAAAAAAACGTACAAGTATTCTAGCATTTATAATGCTGGAATAGACCTTGTACGTTTTTTTTATTTATTTATTTTCTTCATTATCACTATAGAAATTCACATTGCTGTTCGTTCCTTTTTTTGAAAAGTTTTCGATCAATTCTTTGACATCTAAGCCAGTTGTTTCTTTCAAAGTTTCTTGAGTACCAGCTAATAAGTTCGTTGCATAATTAGTAATACGGTTAGCTCCTGCATTTTCGCCACCGCCACCTGTATCAACAACAGAGATTTTATCAATGTTGCTAAGTGGTTGAGCCGCTTCTTTCATTAATTGTGGCAACATTTCCATAACCATGCTTAACACAGCTGCTTCGCCGTATTCCTTGAAAGCATCGGCGATCTTTTGTTTGGCTTCGGCTTCAGCCGCACCACGAGCTAAAATAGATTCTGCTTCAGCTTGTCCTGCTAAACGTGTTTGGTTGGCTTCAGCTTCTGCTAATGATTCCACACGGAAACGCTCTGCTTCAGCTTCGGCAACTTCACGAGCTTTTTGAGCTAGGGCTTCTTGCTCTTTTGCATAACGATCAGCATCCGCTTTTTTCTTCACTTCTGAATCGTATTGTTTTTCACGACGAACGATTTCTTTTTCTTCTAATTCGATTTGTTTTTGACGTTCGATGACTTTAACTTCCATCTCTTGTGCAATAACTTCTTGTTGGGCTTTAGCTGTTTCCAAATTGTAGGCTTGGTCAGCTTTGGCTTTTGCGATATCTTGTGCTTCTTTATATGTTGCTAATTTTAATTCTTTTTCTTTTGATGCTTCAGCGATTTCAGTTTGACGTTGTAATTCTGCTTGTTGTGATTCTTTTTCAGCTTCGGCTTTTTTGATTCGTGTTTCTTTCCAAGCTTCAGCTTCAGCGATATCTGCATCACGTTTAACTTGTGCGATTCTTGGTTTACCTAGAGAATCCAAGTAGCCATTTTTATCGCGAACTTCTTTAATGGTAAATGATACAATGATCAGACCCATTTTCGCTAAATCTACACTGGCAACTTCTTGCACACTTTGGCTGAATTTATCACGATTTTGATAAATTTCTTCCACTGTCATAGAACCTAAAATCGAACGAAGATGTCCTTCTAGCACTTCACGTGCTTCATTTTCAAGCTCTTCACGCGTTTTACCTAAAAATTGTTCCGCAGCTGTTGCGATTTCTTCTACAGAAGAACCGATTTTGATGATCGATGTACCATCACACATCACTGGAACTCCTTGTTCCGTGTAAACCTCTGGAGTCGATACATCTAATTTACTTGATAGTAAACTGATACGGTTTGATCGTTGGAATACTGGTAGCACAAAAGCTCCTCCACCACGAACGATTTTTATTTTATTACCGCTTTCATCTGCATGAACATTTTTACTACCTAAATAGCTCCCACTAATAATCAACGCTTCATCTGGTTTAGCTGTTTGATATTTTGAAATAAACACAATCAGCAGCATTAATAAAATAAATACAACCAGAACAATTGGTCCTAAAATCCCTAATTCCATTTTCTTCTACTCCTTCTTTTTTATAATTGTAGGCTTCCTTCATAGGGAACTACATAACACACGCGATTTCTGATTTCAATGATCAGCACCTGTGCGCCTCTATCGATCGGTTGATCTTGTGGTGCATAAAAAGCTGCTGGGCGGCTGATCGAACCAGTGACACTTTTAAATTGAATCTCACCCATCCCGCTGACTGGAATTGGCGTAACGACGGTTGCCGTATTACCTTCCATGTCCTTTTCAGAAATAGAAATGGTTGATTCTGCATTTTTCATCGGCACCAACACATAAAAATTTAAGAAAAAAACTAGTATCGAAGCAATCGCTCCACTAACTAAAAACAGCATCAAATGATTCCATTCCAGCAGTCTTTCTCCAAGATAACCAAATAATGAAGTAAAGGCTAGCCATGGAATGGCCAACATTGGATCGATCGGTCCATCAAAATCAAATATATCCCCAAATATTACTAGTAAAACAGCAATTCCTGCACAAGCAATCAGTACATAAAGGTAAATCGTTTCAATCGGAATTCCTTGTATCACGTTCTCACCCCTTCCCTTTACAGGTCTGCTTCGACTATCTCTAATTATTTCATCCCTAAAATAGTAGTGTCCACTTTCCCATTTACGCTCCTTTGCCTTTTTTGTTACGTTTTAATATAGGCAACGGTCATCCATTCTCTCCCGATCTTCTCCCGATGATATCTATATTTTACCAATACTTTGTACAAAATGACAGCTAATCTTGAAAAAATCATATACTTGAGAGCAAAAATAGCTCCATCCTATTTGTTAGAGTTAATGCTTTTGTCTTATCTTTTAATTCAAAAAAATGAAACAAATAAACCTTAGTAAAAAAGTTCATTTGTTCCATTCTCTAATTCTTTTTATTCATTTGATTTCAAAGCTTCGATCATGTCTACTTTTTTCAATTTTCTATGCATAAAGACCATAACTAGCAATGTAAAGAACAAAGTGATCAATCCTGAATACACATAGCTAAACCAATGGATGGTCGGTGAAAACATCAGCATATCCACTTCTACAGTCGTCAGCACATAGCCATGAACAAGTTTTCCAAAGAAGCATCCAAAGAAAATACCAATCACTGTTAAAATGATATTCTCACGATAAACATACATCGTCACTTCTTTATCATAAAACCCTAGAACTTTGATTGTGGAAAGTTCTCTAATTCGTTCTGAAATATTGATATTCGTTAGATTGTATAAAACAATAAACGCCAGTAACCCAGATACAGTTATCAAGACCCAAACCACAATATTCAAGCTATGAATCGTATCGTCTAGAGCATCGCTGGAAATCGATAAGAAAGAAACATTTAACACGTTCTGATTTTCCATCAAGTCTTTTCCGATTGAAGCTTCCACTTTCTCACTAGGTGTTTTATCAAAGAGTAAAAATTCTGTGTTGTACTGAGGTTCTTTTTCAACTATTTTTTGGTAATATTTTGGCGACATGTAAGCAAAGTGTCCCGTGTAGTTTTCAGCAATTGCTTTTATTTTAAATTTATATTCTTGGTTATCACTATTTTTTAGGACAAGTGTATCGCCGACTTTATACTTAAACAGATTTGCTAATTTTTCATTGATGATCACACCGTCATCAGTTAATTGATATTTTTCACCAGATTGTCGATCATTGAATAAAATAAAGTGATCGATTTCTTTTGGTTTTTCAGGAACATAGATAGAAACACTTTGCTTGGCATTTGAATTTTTAGTCGTTTTCAAAGACTCAACATGTAATGGCATGGTTTCTTTCAGTCCATCGACCTTGTTTAATACCTCTTGATAATTTTGTGTTTCTTTCTCAGAAGCATCATCTTTAAATGTCACGATTGCTTGATAGTGCCAAATTTTATTGAATTGTACGTCAACGATATCAGAAATCGAATCTTTTAATCCAAAACCTGTAATAATCAACGCCATACATCCGGCAATCCCTAAAACCGTCATCAACATTCTCTGTTTGTAACGGAATAAATTTCGGGCAGTGACTTTTTGAATAAAACTTAATCGATTCCAAATTGGTTTCACGCGTTCCAACCAAATTCTTTGCCCTGCTTTCGGTGCTTTTGGGCGCAATAGGCTAGCAGAAGTACTGAATAAATCAATACGCAAGACAACCATCGCGGCACCAGCCGTACATAAGACAGCGATCAAAATACCGATCAAGCTGTAACTCAAATACCACGGAGTGACAAAATCAGGAATATTATATAACTGTCCATACGCATCAAAAATGATTGTTGGGAACAAGTAATATCCTACGAATATGCCTAAAATAGCCCCACATAAGCTGGCAATTGTTGCATACACTAAGAATTTAAACGCAATTTCACCATTTCGATAACCTAATGCTTTTAGACTACCAATTTCCGTCCGCTTTTCTTCTACCATTCGCGTCATCGTCGTTAAACTAACTAATGCAGCAATCAAGAAAAAGAATAGTGGGAAAACCGTTGACAAAGAAGAAATTCGCTCAGCATTATCTTCATATTCTGAATAGCCAGGATTATCATCTCTCGTAAAATAATAATAATCTGCTGCTTTTAGATCAGCTAATTCTTTTTGTTTCTTTGCTAATTGTTCTTTAGCTTCATTCAACTTAGGCAAAGTCTCATTTTTTTTCTTTTGAAACTCAGCTAAACCTTGATCATATGCACTTTGTCCTTCATCGATTTTAGCTTGTGCTTCATTTAATTTTGCTTGACCATCAATTTTAGACTGCTCCAATTGTTGACGTCCTACCGCTAATTGTTCTTGAGCAGATGCCAACTGTGATTCAGCTTGAGCGATTTGGGCCTCTGCCGCATTGAGCTGTTGCTGACTTTCCGTAAACTGTGCGATTGACTGATTGATTGTTCTAATCGTTTGATCAAGGGTTTGCAGAGCTTGTGTTGCTTGAGCCTGTTGGGCTGCTATGTTAGTTAAAGCACTATTGATTGTACCCATAACGACTGCTATATTTCCTCTAACTGGTTGAGCAATCAATTGGTTGACCGCAGCAGTCACTTCGGCTGGTGATCCTAATGCTTGCAGTGCTGTTTGTAGCTGAGGTGCAGCTTCTGTAATACTCTCTGCCAACAAATCATCAGGAACCCGATCTAAAATCGCAACTGAAGAAGCTAAACTCTGATAACCATTGACTAACTGGTTTAACGACTCACTGGCTGCAGCAGCTTCATTACGTTGTTGCTGTAAACCTGGCAATGCGCTTTGTCCTTGAGCAACTTGAACCGAAGCTTGAGCTAATTCATTTTTCTTTGTTTCGAGTTCATTTTTTTGCGCCGCAAGCTCATTCACACCATTTGAGATGGTTGCTTGATTTGCAGCCAATTCATTTTCAGCGGCTGTGATTTGCTGTGTATAGTCAGCCTGAGCTTGAGCTAGTTCTTGTTTGCCTGATGCTAATTCTTGTTCACTTGTTTGTAGTTTGGTTTCAGCATCTTTCAGCGCATTTTCGCCATCAGTGATCTCTTTTTGTGCTTGTTCAAATGAAGCTTTTGACTCTTCACGAATTTCATCCACACGTTGTTCAGGGCGTTTTTTCATTGCTTGTTTGACGGATGAAACTGCTGTTTCTCGTTTATCTTTATACTCTTGTGAGTAACTGTCTATATCATTTAAGCCTTTAAACGATAGCAAGATTTCTGTATAGGTTGAAAGAGCCATATCTTCTTTGGGAACCACTGCAAAAAAATCTAATGATCCTTTACCAATTGTTGTATTCCCTCTAGAAGTATTCTCGATATATTCAGGTGATTGAACAAACCCGACAATTTTAAATTGCTCTTTTTTTAACGAGTTATCTTTATCGTCTTCTTTTGAAAGCGTAAGCGTCTCACCTAATTTGTAGTGTCCTCGCGTTTCAGCAAGATCATCTAAAACGACTTCTCCACTTTTTTCAGGCATTCGCCCTTTGATCAATCGATAATCAATCAACGGTTGCTTTTCTTTTAAATCATAACTAACAAATTTTACAGCTACATTTTTCTCGCTGATTGCAATATCTTTCGTGTATCTAGGAAAAACTGCTGCAACATCTTTGACTTGTTTAACGGCTTCTAGATCTTTATCTGCCAAACCTAACGTAGAAACGATTCGAGCATCTGGTAGTTTCTGTTTTTGATAATAGTTTGAAGCTGTCTGAGTCATATCTGGTCCAGTTGCTTTCAACCCAACAAAAACTAAGACACCTAAAAAGATAATCCCCATGATAGATAAAAAGCGTGTTTTAGATTGTTTGATTTCACGAAAACTGGTTTTGAGTAACGCGGTCTTTTTCAACACTGTCACCTACCATTCTATCTCTGATACAGGTTTAGGCTCATCATTGATCGTTTCACTTCTAACTTTTGCGTCATTGATGCGGATCACACGATCAGCCATTGGTGCAATAGCTGAATTATGAGTGATGATAATCACTGTCGTTCCTGTATTATGAGCTGTTTCCTGTAAAATAGTTAATATTTGTTTTCCTGTTTCATAATCAAGTGCTCCTGTCGGTTCGTCACACAATAATAGTTTAGGACGCTTGGCAATTGCTCTGGCTATCGTTACACGTTGTTGTTCGCCACCAGATAATTGCGCTGGAAAATTATCCAAGCGAGCACCTAAGCCCACAGATTTCAGTACTTCTTCAGGATCTAACGCATCCGAAACGATTTGAGAAGCTAGTTCAACATTTTCTTTTGTGGTTAAATTCGGTACTAAATTATAAAACTGGAAAACAAAACCTACGTCATTTCTGCGGTAAGTTGTTAATTGCTTTTCATTAAATGTTGCTATATCCGTTCCATCTATAACGATTTGTCCTTCATCACATGAATCCATCCCGCCTAGTATGTTTAAAACTGTTGATTTTCCTGCTCCACTAGGTCCTAAGATCACGACAACTTCACCTTTTTCTACTGAAAAACTGATCCCATCATTTGCTGCGATCGTTGTATCTCCCATGTGGTATCTTTTATACTCATTTATTACGTCAATATAAGCCATGATTGTCCAAATCCCCTCTCAATGAAATTTTATCATAAGAAGTCAAACAAGTCCTCTACGAGCTCAAAAGCATTTTGATTTTTTTCAATTTTTTCGTATAATAGAACGATGGTCATCTATTTGAACCATTGGTGAGTCAAAAGTAACTCCTGTTTATTTTATCGGAGTTTCGTATTTTTTCTCAACCTCTGATATTAGTTAGGAGAAGAATCATGGCAAGAAAAAAACAAAAGCCGCCATTTAGTCCAGCAGTGATGCTTGTCGCGGTTTTAATTATTTTAGTTTTAGGCGTTTTTGGAGTTCAAGTCCCAGATGACGTTCAAAAATTATTTGGTATCGAAACGCAACAACAAACAAAACCAAATTCTACTAAACCCACGAACTCTACAAACCCTGGTCCTAAAGAGCTTGGCGCAGCAACTTTTTCAGCAACTGAACTGGCTGACAGTAAGAAAGGATGGATCGATTATCACTCATTAGATTCACTTGGTCGTGCAACTGGCGCTGATGCCCTATTGAAACCCGCAATGGTCAACACAGGAACCTCAGCGAATAAAGATATCCGCCCACCTGGATTTATTTCCGGTACTGATCCAACCAATCATTCTAGAGGTCATTTAATTGGTCGTCAACTAGGTGGTTCGGGTGATGATTCAAGAAATCTCACTACCCTTTATCAAACGCCGGTAAATACACCTTTTATGACAAAATATGAAAACCAAATCCGCCAAGCTTTAGATAAAGGTGAAACGATTCGTTATCGGGTCACTCCAGTTTATGAAGGAACTGAATTGTTATGTAAGCAAATTGATTTAGAAGCGAAAGGTCTTAATAAAAATACGACAATTGATTTTCATGTAACGATTTTAAATGAAAAGTAGCTATCTATTCGTTCTGAATAAACTTGCTACGCTTTTAAATGAGGAGGTAATTTAATGGACTTTCAAAAAATCAAAGAACAGCTCACTGATAATGACCCACAAAATTTTTTAACTATCGTTTTAGACAATGAACAAGATGAAGATAGCATCATTGTCTTCAGTCACTCTCTTGAAGAACAATTCGAAAATAATGTTCAGTACCTTGCTTCAGAAGAAACTATTTCTTTAGATGATATTTCAAAATGGAAAGAAGATGAATTTTTAATTGTTGCTCAAACAATTGATGGTGATTATATTGCAGGTACAAAACAACAGACCTTTGTAATTCCCGTTTCGCTGTATAAATCGGATCTTGAAATTTATGATTTATTTCTAGCTGATTTTTTTATTGACTATTTAAATGGTTCACTAGATTCATCCATATTGCCTAAGATCACAAAATAAAAAAAAGATTTCAGCAAAATACTGCTGAAATCTTTTTTATTTTATTAAGCACGGTAACGTTCTACGCCGTCTAAATATGTTGCATCTAATTCCATATTAGGATTTAAAACGATAAAGTCAGCATCACGACCTTTAGTGATCATGCCGCATTTATCATCAATTTTACAACTTACTGCTGGAACTAATGTTGCCATCATAATTGCTTGTTCTGGTGTCGCAATCTCCCAGTCAACAACATTTTTGATTGCTTCTTTTAATTTCAAAATACTACCTGCTAAATTACCAGACTCTAAACGAGCAGTTCCATCTTTTACAACAACTGGAAACTCGCCTAAATTGTAATTGCCGTCTGGCATACCGCCAGCCATCATACAGTCAGTAATCAAGGCAACATGGTCATGTCCTGCTTTTTCCATTAAAATATCTGCTGCATTTGGATGAACGTGGTGTCCGTCACAAATCAATTCAGAGAATACATGATTTAATGACATCAACGCTCCAACCATTCCTGGTTCACGGTGATTTAATCCACGCATACCATTGTAAGCATGTACAAAGACACTAGCACCAGATTCAACAGCATCTGTAGCTTGTTCTAACGTTGCATCGCTATGACCTAACGCAACGACTACACCTTCATCTGTGACAGCTTTTACAAACTCTTTAACTCCTTTACGCTCTGGGGCTAAAGCGATTTTTTTGATCAAACCGCCAGAAGCTTCTTGCCATTCATTGAATGTTGCTAAATCTGGGTCACCGAAATAGCTTGGATTTTGAGCGCCTTTATGTTCTTCGGTAAAGAAAGGACCTTCAAAGTAGATTCCTTGAACTTTTGCTCCTGGAACTTCTTGATACACATCACCAATCGTTTTTGCAACATCTTTTAAGCGTTCTTTACTTGATGTTAAAGTGGTTGGTAAAAATGACGTTACACCACAAGATAATAATCCTTCTGACATGACTTTTAAGCCCTCAGCATCACTATCCATTACATCGTGATTCATATAGCCATGGATATGTGTATCAACTAATCCAGGTGCGATCCATTTTCCTTCTTCTTTAATTACTTTTGCATCCTTTTCAGGCACTTCTTTATAAAAATCTCCAAATATACCATCTGTGATTTCTAAATATCCAGGTCCTTTTACATCACTTTTTAAAAAGAACTTTTCAGCAAAGATAAACGTTCTCATCTTCATCCTTCTTTCTTTAATTTTCTACTTTAAACGTACTCTTAAAACCAGTCAAAGTCAAGAATGGTGTAGACCTTTTCGAAAAAATTTTACTTAAATTTCGTTAGATTTTAATTGTTTCAATACGACAAATTTGTTCAGATAAAACCTGGTATTCATCGGCTTCATCAAGCATTCCTTTCACAGCCATTAATTGGCTTTTAAGCTGGAATAACTCACTTAAAAAATAGTAACTATTTCTATGCCTAGACCAAACGATCCCTTGATCGATATATATTTGCGCTTCTTCCAAACGTTTTTGATCTGTTAAAAATTTCGAGTAATTATAAAATATCTTTGTTAGTTCAGCAGTCACTCGTTCATTTGGCAATTTATGAAAATAATGAATACTCAATTTCAAGTATTTTTCAGCTTCGGTAACTTTTCCAATGCTACTATAGGTACTGCCTATACAACTGATTACTTGAATTTCAAAATCTGATAAATTCACTTTATTTGCTTGATAAGTAAAAGAAAGTCCTTTCTTCAAATCAAGTATTGCCTGTTCATAATCATTACAAAGATAAAATTTACAACTACCTAAATAATAATAATAGCGTTGCCAATCCGTATCTAAGTGCAATCGCTCTTCAATTTGTGTATCTTTCATATAGTTCATTATTTTTTCGTACTTTTTATGTCGAAAATAATCTGCTATTTTTTCAAATATTTGTGTAATCAAACGAACTTCTTCTGATTTAAACTGCATAATCTGATCCATTGTCACACCCAAACGCTGGCAAATTTGCTGCATTACTACCACATTCGGCAGTTCTTCATTATTTTCAATCCTGCTCAACACACTTTGTGAGCAAATATCTTCTGATAACATTTTTTGTGTTAATTTTCTATTCTTGCGAATTTCTTTAATAACTGCTCCAAAAGACTCCATGGCTTCACTCCTAAATCAATTTCGATCATCTATACTGGTTAATAAAACTTATTCATTAAAGAAACTAAAAATATGCGAATTCGCATTATGCATTTATTGTACTTTAATGCATAATATACTGCAAGAACATTACCTAACGCTAGACTGAGACGATTTAAAATAATTTTACTTGCAAAATAAGGAGTGTTATTCATGGTACAGGAGAAACGAATTAGCTTTAGCTGGGAAAAGAATCATTATATGGGCTATGTCGAAAAAGAATATGAAAATGCTTATTTGGTTGTTGTTTCGGACCCAAGTCCGGATATGGAAGAAAAATATACAAATCGTATGGTAATTAGTAAAAAAGATTGTCAAACTACAGAATAATTTCGTAGTTTACTTTCTTAAAACGAGAGTGACTCAAAACTAAAAAAGTTTTGAGTCACTTTTTCTTTGCGCTTTTTATTTTTGCTTATACGTACTTAAAAATTCACGCATTTTTTCTGTTGTAAATTTCAAATCTTCCATTTTGGGAAGGTAGACGATTCTAAAATGATCCGGTTGTGTCCAGTTAAATCCACCACCGTGAACAAGTAAAATATGATGTTCATGCAGAAAATCAAGAACAAACTTTTCATCATCATAAATATTGAATCGTGCACTATCGATTTTAGGAAATATATAGAATGCAGCTTTTGGTTTCACTGCTGAAAGCCCGGGTATGTCATTGATTGCATTGTAGATATATTCCCTTTGTTCATAAACTCTTCCGCCTGGCAATAACAAGTCATCCACACTTTGATAACCGCCTAAAGCAGTTTGAATAATTTGCTGCGACAATACATTAGAACATAAACGCATTGAAGCCAACATATTCAACCCTTCAATATAGCCTTTTACATGCTTTTTATTCCCACTAAGTACCATCCAACCACAACGGAAACCTGCTACTCGATGAGATTTAGATAGACCATTTAAGGTTACAACAAATAAATCCGGTGCTAAGGTAGCAATTGGAATATGAGTCAACCCATCCATCACTAAGCGATCATAAATTTCATCTGAGAAAATGATCAAATCATTTTGTCTAGCGATCTCAACGATCTGCTCCAAGATTTCTTTAGGATACAAAGCACCTGTTGGATTATTTGGATTGATCAATACGATTGCTTTTGTGTTTGACGTTACTTTAGCTTTGATATCATCTATATCTGGATTCCATTCTGCTTGTTCGTCACAAATATAATGAACCGGATTTCCGCCTGCCAATGACACTGAAGCTGTCCACAATGGATAATCTGGCATTGGAACTAAGACTTCGTCACCATTATTCAGTAAACCTTGCATACACATCGTGATCAATTCACTAACACCATTACCTGTATAAATATCATTGATCGTCACGTTAGGAAACCCTTTTACCTGACAATATTGCTCAATTGCCTTACGGGCTGAAAAAATACCTTTTGAATCAGAGTACCCCTCTGAATTGCGTACATTCATGATCATATCACGAACGACTTCATTTGGTGCATCAAAACCAAATGGAGCGGGATTTCCAGTATTAAGTTTCAAAATACGAATGCCTTCTTCTTGCATTCTGTCAGCTTCTTCTAAAACCGGACCACGTACATCGTAACTTACACCATCAAGTTTGTTGGATTTATCAAAATTTCTCATACTGTATCCCTCATTTTCAAAATTTATATCTTTAAAGTTACGCCACATAGAAAAAAAAAGCAATGAAAAATTGGACATTTTCTAAAAAAATTGCCTATTACAACTCTATAACTGATCTATTCATCCACAATAATAAGGATTACACAATTCTATAAAATGAATTTTTATCTTAAGCAACTAGATAAGCACATCATCTTTTTCTTAAAATAGTTAGATAAAAAATCTGGCAATTTCTTTTTCAGTAAAAGAAATTGCCAGGCTCTTTATTTATGTTTATAAACTCTCGCTTCATACGGAGCAAACACTGTATGTTGATGAATGCTGTGGTCATTGAGATTACACAATACTAAATTCCACTCTTCAATTTGAACATTCTCTGGTAAATCAGCAGAAGCAAATTCATTAGACAAATTGATGAGCACTACAAATCGCTCTTCTCCTAAACGACGACCATAAACAAATAGTTGAGGATGGTCAGGCAAATACAATTTATATGTCCCATAAATCAATGTTTCACTTTGACTTCTCAACTTGATTACTTCCTTGTAAAAATTTAGAACTGAATGTGAATCCATTGATTCATCCAATACATTAATGACCTGCTTGTTAGGATTGAGGACTATCCAAGGTTTTCTTTTTGAAAAACCAGCATATTCTTCTGCAGTCCATTGCATCGGTGTTCTTGAGTTATCTCTTGCTGTTCTTCTAATAACATTCATTGCTTTTGAAGGACTGACTCCAGCACGGATCATCTCATAATAAAAATTTTTAGTATCGACTGCATCGATATCGTCGATTGATGCAAACGGCATATTCGTCATACCAATTTCTTGTCCTTGATAAATAAAAGGCGTTCCTTGCAATAAAAGAAAAGTTAACGCCAAGGCCTTCGCTGAGGCCTGCCAAAATACTGACTCTTCACTACCAAAGCTAGATACGGATCGAGGAATATCATGATTTTCCATGTACAAGGCATTCCAGCCTTTTCCATCTGCTAATGCTTCTTGCCACCTTGTGATTGCTTGTTTGAAGTGGATAACATCTAATGTTTCTTGCTCGTCTTTGTTCCAAAGAGAAATATGGTCAAATTCAAACAACATATTAAAATATCCTTCATGTTCCCCTAACCATTGATACGCTTCATCAGCACTAACTCCATTAGCTTCACCAACTGTTAAAATATCACGTTTTTTGAACACATCTCTTAGCTCTTCCAAGTGAGTTTCAATTCCAGGTACATTTTTAAATGACTCAAAAGGATCGCTAGTTGAGGGCGTTTCTAAAGGCGCTTTTTTGATATGAGAGATTGCATCCACGCGGAACCCATCTATGCCTTTATCTAGCCACCAATCGATCATTGAAAACAATTCTCTTTTTACTCGGGGATTTTCCCAATTCAAATCGGGCTGTTCTTTAGCAAAAACATGAAGATAATATTGCTTGGTTCCCTCATCATACTCCCATGCCGATCCACCAAAAATTGAAACCCAATCATTGGGTGGACCATCAACCTTTCCATCCGCCCAAATATAATAATCTCTATAATCATCCTTTACTGAAGATCTCGACTCCAGAAACCACGGATGTTGATTAGAGGTATGGTTGATAACTAGATCCATGATAATTTTCATTCCTAATGCATGTGCTTCGTCCAATAACAAATCAAATTCTTCCATCGTTCCAAAAGTTCTAAGGATTTTTTGATAATCACTGATATCATACCCGTTATCTATATTAGGCGATTCATAGATTGGGGTGATCCAAATGAAACCAATTCCTAAATCCTTAAGATAGTCTAACTTTGAGCGAATACCATTCAAATCACCGATACCATCACCATCAGTATCCATAAAACTTCTTGGATAGATCTGATAACCAACTGCTTCTTTCCACCAAGTACGCTTGATTGTCATTCAACTCACCTTCACTTTTTATGTTTGCTTACATTATATAAGATATTCAGAAAAAACGTATGGAAAATGCCCATACGTTTTTTACCATTTATAAGATGCTTTTCTAATCAAGTGGGGTGATATCAATTGCGTATGATGTCAACAAATCAAAATATAAATCATTGGCTAAAGATATGTAGTACGTTTCTCCCTTCTTCAAATGCAGCGTTCTTTCAAAAGTTACTAGATCTCCATTCTTCTGAATATCACGAAAACTGAAATCCAGCTGGTATCCATCATCGCCAAACAGTCTAAAACTTCCGCTTTCCCCTGAATTAGAAGGTAATGCCAATTGCAGTAAGTAGTCATTGCTTGCAGCGGTAAATTTCATTTGTTCAACATCATAAGCATGGTCAAATTGACCTAAAATAGAAACATTACTTTCGATTTGTTTATACTCGCCCCAATCTGGAAACTCATCTACCTTGATTTCAGAATAAACTTTCTTTCCCTCAATTTCGTATACAATTCTTGCCGAACCTTCACCGCTTGCTGTAACCACGCCCTCATGATCAATTGCAAAATTGGTTTTATTATCTAAAAGCTCCCAATTTCCCCCTGGAAGTTGATAAGAATCCTCTATTCGATCCAATGTAATATGTTCCGAATACATTCCAATTCTTGTTCCGCCCCAAGAACTCCCTAATACATTTTTCCCAATAAACAAGCCACTAATCAACATGATAATACCAAATACACTCACAATAATGGTCTTTTTCATCTTTAGCCCTCACTTTCATTTTTAAAGTTAGACTTATCAATAAGATATAAAAAAATTACCTTTACGGAAAAAAATAAACTTGTACACTATTTAGCGTAAAAAAAGCATCTCTGCCCTCAGAAATCTATGCGGCCAAGAAGACTCGAACTTCCACGGGGTTGCCCCCACCAGCCCCTCAAGCTGGCGCGTCTGCCATTCCGCCATGACCGCTTTTTATATGACTGCAACGTATCTGATCATTTAAATAGTGATAAAAAATGATTTATATTCACTATCTAAATCAATGATAAAATATGGTCCCAATTTTGTCAATGTTTCCTTATACTTCTAAAATCATCCCATAAAATGAGGTTGGGACAGAAGTGTTTAATCCTGAGAAATAAGAAGGAATTCACGAAAATTGCTCTTTAGATTTTTGTGAATGTCAGCTTATTTCCGAAGGGATTGCTTCTGCTCCCACTCACGTAGAAAAAACCGTCTTTTCTCTCAAAAGAAAAGACGGCTATTTTTATTACAACTTACTCGAATCCAATTCGACTAGCTTTCCACGGCATTTCCCGCAAACATAGCGTTGGGTATTGATTCTGCGTTTTCGTAAAATCAATGTTTGGCATTTTTCACACTGATATTGATGATAGGACTGCGGTTTTTGTTCCACTAAAGGTCGAACATAGCGGCTGCCTCCCGTTTGTTTTAATAACGATTTAAATTCAGCATCTTTATGTTGGTAGCCTTTATTTTCTAAATGTAGATGGTAGTGGCATAATTCATGCTTGATCACATTGATCAATTCTGTTTCACCGTACAGCTCAAACACCTTGGGATTGAAATCAATATTATGCGAGTTTAAATGATACCTTCCACCCGTTGTTCTCAAACGCCGGTTAAAAAAAGCTTTGTGGCGAAACTTTTTCCCAAAAGAGGCAAATGAAATTTCTTCTACTAACTCTTGTAATCGATCGTCTGTTAGTTCTTGTTTTGCTGGTTTTCCTTCTTTAGAAAAACTGCTCAAAATCACTCTTTCCTTTCAACTTGTGGCAGCATCGTTAAGCTGATGCGCCCTTTCTTCGTATCGACATCTTCCACCCAAACTGTCACAACATCTCCGACTGCTACAATATCTGTAGGATGTTTAACAAACTTTGTGCTAAGTTTTGAAATGTGCACCAATCCGTCTTGTTTCACGCCGATATCAACAAATGCACCAAAATCGATCACGTTACGGACTGTCCCTTGTAATTCCATGCCCGATTTAAGGTCTTCCATTGACAGAACGTCTTTTCTTAAAAGAGGTGCAGGCATTTCATCACGCATATCTCTTCCAGGTTGAACCAAGGCTTGGATAATATCTTTCAGTGTTTCACTTCCAACAGATAATTCTTCCTCTAATTGATTTATAGACAAGCCTTTGATACGTTGAGCAGCCTCCGAGGTTCCAAGCTCTGCTAATTTAACATCGGCTTTTTCTAAAATCCCTTTGGCAACATCATAGCTTTCTGGGTGAATCCCAGTATTATCCAGTATATTCTTTCCATTTGGAATTCGCAAAAATCCGATTGCTTGTTCATAAGCCTTTGGACCTAAACGAGGGACTTTTTTGACTTGATTTCGAGCTGTAAAGGCCCCATTTTCGTCGCGATAAGCCATTAAATTTTGAGCGGTTGTTTTGTTTAAACCCGAAATATGCTGCAATAATTGTGGACTTGCGGTGTTTACATTAACCCCTACTTGGTTAACGGCTGTTTCGACCACAAAATCTAATTGCTCAGCTAAACGTTTTTGTGAAACATCATGCTGGTATTGACCTACGCCGACAGCTTTCGGATCGATTTTTACAAGTTCTGCTAAGGGATCTTGCAAGCGGCGAGCAATACTGACCGCACTTCTTTCTTCAACTTGCAAGTCTGGAAACTCTGTTCGAGCTACATCACTCGCAGAATAAACAGAAGCACCTGCTTCATTAACAATCACGTAAAAAACATCACGCTTGATTTGTTTTAATTGTTCTGCAACAAACAGCTCTGATTCACGGCTGGCTGTTCCATTTCCGATCGCCACCATTTCAACTTGATATTTTTCAATCAGTTTGTTGAAAGCTGGGCCTGCTGCTGCACGTTTTTCTCCTGATGCTGGTTTATGAGGATAGATCACTTGGATTGCTAAGACTTTTCCAGTTGCATCTACGATCGCCATTTTACATCCTGTCCGATAAGCTGGGTCAAAGCCTAGAACAACTTTACCTTTCAACGGTGGTTGCAACAACAAATTACGCAAGTTTTCACCAAAAATATTGATTGCTTGTTCATCCGCTTTTTCAGTTAATTCATTGCGGATTTCACGTTCGATTGCTGGACCTATAAATCGTTTGTAACTGTCTAAGTAGGCCGTTTCAACGTAACTAGCAGTTGATGATTGTTTGTTAGTACCAATCAATTGGCGTTCTAAATAAGAATTGATTTTTTCCTCATCTACTAAAATAGCTACTTTCAAGATATCTTCTTTTTCACCACGATTTGTTGCCAATACTCTATGTGAAACCATTTTACTAACAGGTTCTGAAAAATCATAATACATTTCGTAAACAGACTTTTCATCTTTTTCTTTATCTTTGACCGTGCTGACATATTGACCATGTTTGAACGTAAAATCACGAATCCATGTTCGGAATTTTGGTTCATCACTTACTCGTTCAGCAATGATCTCATGAGCTCCTTGCAAGGCTGTTTCAGCTGATTCAACTTCTTTTTCTGAATCAACATATTTTTGAGCTTCTGCGCTCGCATCTGCTTGGGCTGGCAAACTCATTAACCAGTCAGCTAAAGGTTCTAAGCCTTTTTCTTTGGCAATTGTCGCTTTCGTACGACGTTTTTGCTTGTAAGGACGATATAAATCTTCCACTTGTTGCATTTTGGTCGCTTTTTGAATTGACTTAGCTAACTCTTCTGTTAGTTTGCCTTGTTCTTCGATCAGTCGTAGAACTTCTTCTTTTCGTTTTTCTAGATTGCCTAAATAAGTATAACGTTCTTCGATTTCACGAATTTGTACTTCATCTAAACTGCCTGTCATTTCTTTACGGTAACGTGCAATAAAAGGAACAGTGTTTCCTTCACTCAGTAAAGTCAGCACTGTTGTTATTTGTTTTGGACGATATTCTGTCAATTCTTTCTGAAGTAAATCAACTACTTCTTGGTTATAAGCTTCTGCCATATTTACATACCTCTTTTCATTAAACATACTGTCTCATTTTAGCATATTTTCACCTTGAAATATAGGCGGACAAACATGCTGAAGCAAGTCTTTCGTTATTTTACTTAAAAATAGAAACAATATAGTCTCAAAAATCTGGCTGCCATGGTCCTTTTAAATTTTGATACTCGATATCTTGCACAATGCCTTTTTGGTCAAAAATCACGCCATGCACCGAGCCACCAAATACTGCGCCTCCATCGATACCGATTTTATCATCTGAAAGCCACAAATCAGTCCTTTCCATATCTCCATGAAGCATCGGCGTAATTGTATGACCGAAGACGATTTTTTTCCCTGTATGATTTTTACCTTGATGAAAAGCCTCTCTGATCCAGATAAAATCATGCGCACTTGTTTCATGCCAATCTTTTTTAGTCAAGTCAACACCAGCATGGACAAAAATATAATTTTCCCATTCAAAATACAACGGTCGTTCAACCAAAAATTCAATCAACTCTTTGTATCGGCTACGAATCATCATACTAATTTCTGTTGGAGAATATTCTTCCGTCGCGCCTTTATGAAGCAGACTTTCCATCGTTTCTTTGCCGCCATTACGAATATAGCTAGTGAACCAATCTTCCGGCTTATTTAAAAACTGGAGAAAATACTCCTCATGATTTCCTCTAAGGTAGACTGCACCATATTTCTCGACTAATTCTTTTCCCAGGAGAAAACTTTCTTTTGTTTTTGGACCACGATCATTTAAATCTCCAATCAATACTAACTGATGCATTGTCGGATCAAAATACTGGATCAGTTCCTTGAACAACTCATATTCTCCATGGATATCACTAACTGCATAGACAAAATCTTTCATTTTTTTCTCCCCTTTCAAGTGTGCTTTTGCTCAATTATACCTCAAGAAAGACAGCGTGTTAAAAAAAATTCATCAAAAATAGAAACACCTTGAATTATTTAGTAATCCTTAAAAAAAACAAATAAATCTTAGACTTTCTATGAAAAAAAGAGTAAGCTTACATAAATGACATCTTGTCATAAACTAAAGAGAAAAGAGCTGAAATTTATGAAAAAGAAAACTATTTTCGGTATCCTTGCAGTTTTAATTGTGGCAGTTGTGATTTTCTCAATTGTTCAAGTAAATGCTGGGAAAACAAATACAATCAGTGTTCGGACCGGTGAAGTAAAAAAAGAAACAATCATTGAAAAACTATCAACTACGGGAACCTTGATTCCTAATCAAACACAGACACTTATGGGAACAGGTAATGTTATCGATGTGAATGTTGCTGTAGGTGATAAGGTAGAAAAAGACGCTGTTCTAGCAACCTACGATAACGGCCTGCAGTTGATTGCCTCTTTCAATGGTACTATTACTCAAGTCAATATCAAAGCAAAACAAGCGGATACAAATGCCCAACAAGGTAAAGCCTCGATTCAACTTGATGATCTTTCCACCTTAAAAGTGCAGCTAGAATTATCAAATTCTGAAGCATCTGCTGTCGCACTTAATCAAAAAGTAGAAATCACAAGTGGCAACCAAACCTTTAACGGAAAAATTGCTGAAAAAGATCCAGTCGCAGTTACTACACAATCAGCAACTGGAACAAACGCAAGTTTAGGTGCTGTTGTAACCTTTGATAAAGCCCCTGAAAATTTATTTGCCGGTTTTGATGCAGATGTAGATATTACCACAAACACTGTTGAAAATGTGCTTTCTTTACCAATTGAAGCATTAACTTACAATGATAAGAATGAACCGATCGTTTACGTTATTAAAGATAACCAAGCTAAAGAGACAAAAATTAAAATCGGCATTCAGTCAGATAAATTGATCGAAGTAAAAAGTGGCTTAAAAGAAAATGATACGGTGATTCTTTCGCCCAACTCTGATATCAAAAACAAGACTGAAGTAACCAAAGAATAGAAGGTGAAACAATGATTGATTTAAAAAATGTGGTAAAAATCTATCCTACTGGCGGAGAAGAATTAATTGCCTTAAAAAATGTTTCCCTGCATATTGCACAAGGCGAATTTACGTCTATTATGGGGCCTAGTGGATCTGGTAAATCAACAATGATGAACATACTTGGCTTATTGGATCGTTTTGATGAAGGCTCTTATTATTTAAATAAACAAGATGTCACCAATCTTTCTAGCAATGAAAGTGCCCATGTTAGAAACAAAGAAATCGGTTTTGTGTTTCAATCTTTTAATTTAATGCCGCGGATGTCACTTTTAGATAATGTTGCTCTACCGATGGTTTACTCCGGAATTTCTGGGAAAGAACGGAAAGAACGAGCTTTAGAGGCTTTAAGAAAAGTCGGTTTGGCTGATCGGGTCAACCATCGACCTAATGCTATTTCCGGTGGACAAAAACAACGCGTAGCCATTGCACGTGCTATCGTAAATGATCCTGCTGTTTTGATGGCTGACGAACCAACAGGAAATTTAGACTCAAAAACAACATTAGAAATCATGAAAATTTTCCAAGATTTAAATAATGCTGGTACAACCGTAGTCATGGTTACTCATGAACCCGATGTAGCACAATACACGAAACGAATCGTGTCTTTTCGAGATGGTGAAATCATTGATGATCAGCCTGTACTTGAGCGAAAAACACTATAGAAAGGAGCCTTCCTATGGGAATTATTGAAAGTTTTAAAATGGCGATCGACAGTATTTTAGCCAATAAAATGCGCTCGTTTTTGACCATGTTAGGAATTATCATCGGAATTGCAGCAGTTATCGCGATTTTAGCTGTTGGTAATGGCGCAACGAGTCAAATCACCGGCACATTCAGCGATTTAGGTGCCTCTACGATTTCTGTTTCAACGAGTCGGGATGCCACTGATAATCAAAAAATTACAAGTAAAGATATTAAAGCTTTGAAAGAAGGTATTCCGCAAATCGATCATATCTCTCCTGTTGTTTCGATCCAAGCAGTTGGTGCAGCAAATGGTCAATCAAAACCCACACTGATCATGGCTGGAACACCTGATTTGCAATATACCAATCAAACAATGGATAAAGATATTGTTTACGGTCGTTATTTCAACACAACCGAATATTCTGAAGGCAGCAAAGTCGCTATAATCAGCGCTGATACAGCCCGTTATTTTTTTAATGGTCGAGAAAATGTCGTAGGTGAGAAAATCAATTTAAGCGGACAAAAAGGACAAGTCAGCACAAGAATCATCGGGGTTACCAAAAGTACTGTTGAAAAAATGGTCGGCTCTTTTGATGAAAAAGAAATGATGGGCTATGTTTCCATTCCGCTCACAACGGCCAATAATTTAAATCCTGACGCAACAAAAATCACTAGTTTGACAGTCATTGCTAAATCAAAAGACGACATCGATGCTGTATCGAAACAAATCGTCAATATTCTTTCTGTTCGTCATAATACAGTCGGCGATAATGTCTATACCGCAACCAATTTCTTACAAGCATTAGATCAAGTAAATAACGTCTTAGGATTATTTATTAATTTTATCGCAGCGGTTGCTGCAATTGCTCTCCTTGTTGGAGGAATTGGTGTAATGAATATCATGCTAGTGTCTGTAACTGAACGAACAAGGGAGATCGGCACAAGAAAAGCGTTAGGTGCAACGGATAGTAATATTCTTTTCCAATTTTTAACGGAATCAGTCATTTTATGTTTGATCGGCGGCTTGATTGGTCTTACTTTAGGGGCAATCTTAGCTGTTACTGTTGCAAGTGCTTTAGACATTACTGCTCAGTTTACGTTGACATCAATTGTTGCTGTTTTAGTATTTTCAAGTGCTATCGGGATTTTCTTTGGTGTTTATCCAGCCAGAAAAGCTGCGAAACTTGATCCAATTGAAGCATTACGTTACGAATAGTTATTTAAAATAGAAAATTAAAAAATCAGGCTGAGAGTGGAATACGGATAAACATTTCTATCCCACCTCTGTCCTGATTTTTTCTTAATTATGCAGTTTTCATACCAGAAACGATAAAATCAAATAGCTCTTTCGGAATTTGAAAATGTCCAAATCTCAAACGTGATCGATATTCCTGCCACAATGGAAACTCAGCAACTGCTTGTAATGGAACAGGTTGAATATTTTTTATAAAGTCAATATTTCTCCTATAAGGGATAAAACCTGGAGCCATTTCAAATGAATATGTATCTCCTGGTAAAACCTGTCCTAATGCAATGAATTCTTGGCACGGTTCTTTTGTTTTTAAACTCTGTTTAGGTGCATAATAAATCAACCAATCGCCTGCGTTCATTTTATTCAGTGGCGCTGATTTACCATGGCATAGTTGGCAAAAACCACCTATTACACCAAGTTTCACATGATCTTTAGACGCCACCCCGATCCAATAATTCATACTATTCTCTCCTTTTTATCCTATAGTAGGATAGTTTCTCTACTAGCCATTCCTAAAATTACGATTGCTTTGGTAAAATGAATTTCATATAGTTCCAGCATTGCCCCTGCCTGTTTGATGTTTTCTACATAGCTTGGAATTTTTTGAATCCATTGTTCCGCAACATCATACACAGTCAACTCACTTTTTTTGACCTTAGCCTCATGTACCCGAACATGATTTGTTTGTTCAGTTGGGATTGTTGTAAAAGCCACGTTGGGATTTTTTTGAAACTCAGTGATTTTTTCGTTGCCCTTGAAGGTGGAGAAAAATAAACATTTTTTTGTTTCATCGTAAAAGAAATTGACGATTCGTACATTCGGTATCTCCTTTACACTTGTCGCTAGAGCAATTTCTGTTTGCTCTTTCATGATTTTTTTAAATACTTCTGTTGTGTTCATAAAATGTTAGCTCCTTTATTGTTCAATTATCTAACTGACAAGTTCATTCTAACAAACAAACCCTGACAACTGATTGTCAGGGTTTGTTAAACATATCTATTTATTTTATAATTTATTCAAAGTCCAAGTAACTGTGTCACCATCTTTTAGAAAATACTCGACCGCTCCTACATCAGGTTGTTTACCATTCACATCATACATCCAGTATTTACTCGTTTTTGCATCTTGTTGATGACCATCGATGCCGCTGATAAAATCTTTATCCATATCAACTTTATAATTTGTTTCCATAATTGTTTGAAGCGATTCTTCTTTTTTGACTTTTAATTCTTTTTTATCAAATTCTTTGTTATCTTCCTTTAAGATGATCGTAACTTTTAGTAACTCTTCTTTGGCTTTTTTTGTATCATTCGTATTTGTTGTTTTACCACATGCACCTAATAAAAAGATAACCGTTACAATCATTGCTGCTTTTATTACTTTTTTCATTTGAGTTCCACCTTTAATTATATTATTTTATATCGTATTTGATTAAAATACGTTGAAGCTTTGTTTGAATTACTCTAAACAGTAAACACGAAAAGAACGCATTTGCGAAACAGTAAGACAGCGTGTATGGAACTGCTGTAAGTAATAAAGCTAAATATCTTTGCCAAGAAAAATAGCGATCGATTGAAAAAACAGTCCAAACATCCATAAAAAATGAAAAGAACAATCCTGCAAAGATACCATAAAGTGCTAAAAACCAATAGCTTTTTCCAAGTATTTTCCGCATCCAAGGCAGCCCTGCAAGAAAACCGATCATTCCCCAAGAAAACATTTGAAAGGGTGTCCACGGTCCCTGACCAAACAACATATTAGAAGCAACCGCCGATAATGATCCGACCAAAAAACCAACTTCATAACCTAAGCTGATACCTGAAATAATGATAATTGCAGTCATCGGTGTAATTGCCGGAATCATATAAAATAGAAAACGCCCTAAAACTGCAACCGTTATTAATATAGCAATCAAAACGATTTCTTTAATGTTAACTTGTTTTTTTTCATAACGATAATAAATCGGAAAGCAGGCGCTAATAATTAGCAACATAGAAATAACCTGATATTGACTAGCTTGAAACAGTATCATACATATACTAACCAAAACTAGTACAAATAAAACATTAATTACCAGTGTTTTAAACTCTTTTTTACTCATCAGCAACTCCTTTCAAATCCCTACACGCAGCGATTACTTGCTCTGTTGTAACCAAACCTGAAAATGTTTCGCGAGAAATTCGGCTTGCAGCCGTCGTATAAAAGCTATGATGACTAAAGAAATCGTTTGGTGCCCCAGTTGTTAACACATTATTTTGGAAAAACAAACCGCAACGGTCAGATAATTCAGCAGCAAACGCTAAATCATGTGTCACAACTAGGATCGTTTTACCTTGATGTGATAATTTTTTTAGCAATCTGATCAATTGTTTCTTTCCATAACCATCGATTCCTTTGGTCGGTTCATCTAATAATAGCACTTTAGGATCAGTTAAGAGCAACTTCCCTAGTGCCGCCATCTGACTTTCACCACCACTTAAATCAAGCGGATGCTGTGTAAGAATGCCTTTCAAATCAAGTAATTCAGTGATTTTTTTGATTTGATCTTGGGCATCAATCCGTTTAGTTTTCAAGTGATTTTCGTAGTCTTCTATCACGGAATCTTTAATAAACATCAGTTGAGGCGTTTGAGGTAAATAGCCAATTTCTTGCTGATTTTTTTTAAGCGTTTGATCAAAAATCTTTATTTTTCCTCGATAACATTCATGAATGCCAGCAATTACCTTTAATAACGTTGTTTTTCCCGTTCCATTGCCTCCGACTAGAGAAAATATCTCTCCGTCATACAGATCAAGATCCACTCCTGCTAAAATGTCACGACCCTTTTTGTCATAACGAAACCAACCATTTTTTATTTGAATGCTTATGTTTTGTTCTTTTTTATCAAGTTTCCTTCGTTGATTTGATTTTTCCATTTTATCATCAGCATTTTTAGGAAAATGGTGTGCTAAAAATCGTTTACCTTCTAAAACCGTAAGTGGGGGTTTTCCATTTAATCCACTTTCCAGATAAATCTGAACAGCACTAGGTAAGCTGGCAATAAAACGTTTAAGATCATGTTGCTTGTTTTTGATTTCGCGGGAAATCGTCGTAGGTTTATTTGAAAAAATCAGTTGCCCCTTATCTAAAAGTACAACCTTATTGGCTAATGAAAAAATAGCTTCTAAATCATGCTCAGCTAATAGAATCGTCAGACCCATTTCTTTATTTAATCGTACTAAGATATCAATAAAATTCTGTGAAGCGATTGGATCAAGCTGAGTGGTCGGCTCATCTAAAATCAAGATATCCGGTCTCATAACTAAAACGGAAGCTAAATTCAGCAGTTGTTTTTGTCCACCAGATAAATCTTTAGTCTTAAAATCGATCAGCTCTTGAATCCCAAGATAGTTGACCATTTCAGCAATCCTACTTTTCATTTCAGATGAAGCAATTCCCATATTTTCTAACCCAAACGCTAGCTCTTGCCAAACACTATCCGTTACAATTTGATTTTCTGGATTTTGCATCACATAACCGATGTTACTTGCTGAGAAACTTTCTGGAAGATCCGTTAATTTTTCATTATTTAGATAGATATCCCCTGTTCGTTTGCCAGCTGGTGTCAGTTGTGGTTTTAGCATTTTTAATAAGGTCGACTTTCCACTTCCAGAAGCACCGCAGATTAACATAAAGTCTCCTTGGTTTATCGATAATGATACATTATCCAACACTTGTTTCTCATTTCCAGCATATTGAAAACTCAGATTTTTGATTTCAAGATAGTCCAAATGATCACCTCCCGTACTCGATTCAGTGCTGGTAAAAACGCTAAGAAAATAAACAATAGATAATCCGTACTGTGCTCTTCTATTCGTAACAAGATATTATCTCGATAAGGATAATAATTAAATTCGTAATTTCCCTGCATTAATTGCAACAAAAATAGACAACTTAAACTGACGATCATGATCAGAGCCAACGTATCTACTATCTTCCAACGATAAGTGATACGGCTACTCCTAACCCCCACACCATACCCTCGTGCTTTCATCGAATCTGCCGTATCCATTCCATTTTCTAGAGCCCAGGAAAATAAATTTCCAAATAAATCCAATCCATAAGAAACTTTCTCTTTAAAAGTACGTTTTTGTGTCCTCTGCACATGTTTTTGTACCTGATTCAACTCTTGGTAATATTGCTGAAACAATGGAATAAATCGAAAAACCATGGTTAAAATCATCGTCGCCTTAGAAAATCGTCGTCCAAAAAGATAAAAAAGCTGCTCAGAATCAACTGCTGATTGAAAATTTTGAAATAAGTAAATGACAGCTGTAATCATCATTCCCATAAAAAAACCGTAGATAAAAGCTTCTAACGTAATTGGCTTATTTAAAAAGAAAAATAAAATTGTACCGCCTCGATGGATAAATAATGGATTCGTCAACGTTATAACTCCCCAAAAAAATAAAGGATAAATAATCGTATATTTTGGTTTTCCATTTAAATAAATCAATTGTTGTGTCAAACTACCTAAAAAAAGGCAGCTGATAATCAATGGATTCGTCGTACTCATCGCAATCAACAGCATCAACAGATAATAACAGGAAATAACTAAAGGATGTCTTTGTTGAAAAAAGTGTTTGTTCATCTAAAAGTTCCTTTCTCTGCTAGTATATTAGATAGCTGCCCTATTTAACAATAAAAAAACAGCCGTCACTTTTATAAAAGTGTGCTGCCTATAAAAAAACTTCATTATCTTTATTTAATCTACATATTGCTTTAAACAACAACGTAATTATATAAATTTATCTCATTAAAGTCAATTTTTCCAAACTAGCCCTAGACATTTTCTATTTAGTTAAACCAACTCTTTTGACTTTCCATCCCAATTCAGCTGATTTTTAGTTATAATAAGAACAAGGATTCTCTCTAAAAAAGAAGGTGCTTTATTGAAAACTGAAAGACTACTTGCAATAACTATGATTTTATTAGATAAAAAACAAATCAGTGCTTCTCAATTGGCTGATATACTAGAAGTCTCTGTTCGAACGATTTACAGAGATATTAACTCACTCGCTGAAGCGGGCATCCCTGTCACCTCTCACCCTGGGGTAAATGGTGGGATACAAATTATGGATAATTACAAAATAGATAAACATTTTTTTACATCCACTGATCTCACCTCTCTGTTGATTGCTTTAAAAAGTTTATCTAACAATGTATCTCCGATTCAACTCAGTCAAACTTTTGAAAAAATAAAATCACTTGTTCCAGCTGGTTCTCTAGAAGACATCGAGTTCAAAACCAACCAAATAGCGATTGATCTCACTCCATGGACCAGCAATCATACCTTACAACCCTATTTAGAAATCATTAAATCTGGTATGGATCAACAGCGCTTATTGCGCTTTGAATATGAGGACAACCAAGGTCGAAAAACAACTCGAATCATCGAACCTTATCGACTTGTTTTAAAAGAAATCAGTTGGTATTTACAAGCTTACTGTTTAGAAAAAAATGATTTTCGTACATTTAAACTTTCTAGAATAAATAACTTAGACCTACTATCAACAACGTTTGTCCCACGTGCATTTCAAGCTAAAGCGTTGGGAAAAGAGCCATTTTATGGTAAAGACTTCACCATTACAACGCTGAAAGTAACACACAAAATCAAAGAACAATTAATCGATAAATTTGGACAGTTAACTATTGTTCCTGCTCCTGATTCTGAAAAATGGATTGTCGAATTTCCTTTTATGGAAGATGAGTTCGGCTATAATTTACTTTTAGGTTTTGGCAATCAATGCGAATGCCTTACACCACCTCATGTTAGATCCGAATTGAAAAAACGTATTAAAAATTTGCTTGAGCTTTATCAAGTATGATCGCAATCAAAAAAGCTTCTCAAGCTGTGCCGGTTTCAGTACAGCTTGAGAAGCTTTAATAGTTTATTTCTTTTTCTTACCGCCAAAAGCATCTTTCATCTTATCAAAGAATCCTTCTTCTTGCTGTTCACTAACGGTTTGACCGCCAGCTTTAGCAAATGTCCGCAATGCTTCTTTTTGTTCATCGTTCAAGTTTTTCGGTGTAATGACTTTGACTTTCACATGTTGATCGCCAGTAGCGCCGCCACGTAAGCGAGGTGCACCTTTGCCTCTTAAGCGGAAGTTTGTCTCAGTTTGAGTGCCTGCAGGAATTTTTAATTTTACATCCCCATGAACAGTCGGTACTTTGACTTCATCACCTAACGCTGCTTGAACAAAGCTCAATGGTAACTCGTAATAAATTTCTGATCCTTCACGATCAAAAATGTTACTATCTTCTACACTGAATACAACGTATAGATCGCCATACGGTCCACCGTTCATTCCAGCTTCCCCTTGATTAGCCAAACGCATTTGTTGTCCGTCTTCTACTCCGGCTGGAACATTGACTTTCACTTTATGTGCTTTTTTCTCATGCCCAGTTCCGTGACATGTTGGACATGGTTCTTTGATTTCTTTACCCGTACCACGACAAACATCACAAGTTTGACGACTCATCACGCGTCCAAGTGGTGTCTGACGTTCAACATTGATCGAACCAGAACCATGACATTTGTGACAAGTTTCAGGATGCGTACCAGGTTTCGCACCGTTACCACCACAAGTTTCACAGTTATCTTCACGATTGTACTTGATTTCTTTCTCCACACCAAAAATCGCTTCCTCAAACTTCAAGTTAACGGTGTATTGTAAATCAGCCCCTTGTCTAGGTGCCGTTGGATCTACACTTCGAGAACCGCCGCCAAAGAATGAATCGAAAATATCTTCAAATCCGCCAAAACCACTGCTGGAGAATCCGCCACCACCAAAGCCGCCGAAACCACCAGCGCCTCCACCGTAGTTAGGATCAGTACCTGCATGACCATATTGATCATATGCCGCTTTCTTTTGAGGATCACTCAATACTTCATATGCTTCAGACACTTCTTTAAATTTCTCTTCAGCATCTGCTTCTTTATTGATATCCGGGTGATATTGCTTGGAAAGCTTACGGTAAGCTTTTTTTATTTCATCATCTGAAGCGCCTTTTGCTAAACCTAGGACTTCATAATAATCTCTTTTCGTAGCCATTAATTCCCCTCCAACTATTATTCCATTTATTCTAAAAAAGGATCGTCAGCAATTTATTTGTATAAAACATCGTTGTAATCATACCACAAATCAAGCAAAAGCAAAATAGCTTCACTTCATTTACTAGCCAACTTTCTCTACAAATAAAGATAGGCAAAGACCAAAGCGATGACTTTGGTCTTTGCCAGCTTGTTAACGATTATTTATCGTCGCCTTCTACTTCTTCAAAGTCAGCATCTACAACATCATCTGCTCCACCTTGTGCAGCTTCTGGATTTTCTTGTGCTTGTTGTTGCGCTGCTTGTTCATAAAGTTTTACTGTTAAGTTTTGAACGATTTCGTTTAATGAATCACGTTTTTCTTTCATTTGTTCGATATCGTTTGCTTCAACAGCAGCTTTTAATTCATCACGAGCATCTTCTGCTTTTTTCACTTCTTCAGCGTCAACTTTGCCTTCTAGTTCTTTCAACGTTTTGTCAACAGTGAACAACAAAGCATCAACATCATTACGTAAGTCAACTTCTTCTTTACGTGCTTTATCTGCTTCAGCATTAGATTCAGCATCTTTCACCATACGTTCGATTTCATCATCTGATAAACCTGATGAAGATTTGATTGTGATTGTTTGCTCTTTTTGTGTTCCTAAATCTTTAGCACGTACGTTTACGATACCATTTTTATCGATATCAAAACTTACTTCGATTTGTGGCACACCACGAGGAGCAGCTGGAATATCTGTTAATTGGAAACGACCTAAAGTTTTGTTATCAGCAGCCATTGGACGTTCACCTTGTAATACATGAATGTCTACAGCTGGTTGATTGTCTGCTGCTGTTGAGAATACTTGTGATTTACTTGTTGGGATCGTTGTATTACGATCGATCAATTTAGTAAATACGCCACCCATAGTTTCGATACCTAATGACAATGGTGTTACATCTAATAATACGACATCTTTCACATCACCAGTGATAACCCCACCTTGGATTGCAGCTCCCATTGCGACTACTTCATCTGGGTTAACTGATTTGTTTGGTTCTTTGTTTGTTTCTTTACGAACAGCTTCTACGACAGCTGGAATACGAGTAGATCCACCAACTAAAATAACTTCGTCGATTTCAGAAGGATTCAAACCAGCATCTTTCAATGCTTGACGTACAGGAGTTTTTGTACGTTCTACTAAATCACTTGTTAATTCATCAAATTTCGCACGAGTTAAGTTCATTTCTAAGTGCAATGGACCAGCGTCTCCTGCTGTGATAAACGGTAAGCTGATTTGTGTTGAAGTAACACCTGATAAATCTTTTTTCGCTTTTTCAGCAGCATCTTTCAAACGTTGAACAGCCATTTTATCTTTAGATAAGTCAACACCGTTTTCTTTTTTGAATTCTGCTACCATGTAGTCGATGATTTTGTTATCAAAGTCATCTCCACCTAGTTCATTGTCACCGGCAGTTGATAATACGTCGAACACGCCATCCCCTAATTCAAGGATCGATACGTCAAATGTACCACCACCAAGGTCAAATACTAATACTTTTTCGTCTTTATCTGTTTTATCTAAACCATAAGCTAATGCTGCAGCTGTTGGTTCGTTAACGATACGTTCAACTTCTAAACCAGCGATTTTACCAGCGTCTTTTGTTGCTTGACGTTGTGCATCGTTGAAGTAAGCAGGAACAGTGATAACTGCTTTATCAACTTTTTCACCTAGATAATCTTCTGCGAAACCTTTTAGATATTGTAAGATCATTGCAGAAATTTCTTGTGGTGTATAAGATTTGCCATCTGCTTCTACTTTGTATCCTGCTTCTCCCATATGACGTTTGATTGAGGCAATTGTATGTGGATTAGTTACTGCTTGACGTTTTGCAACTTCACCAACTTGGATTTCGCCATTTTTAAATGATACTACTGAAGGGGTTGTACGGTTACCTTCTGGATTCGCAATGATTTTTGCTTCTCCGCCTTCTAATACTGCAACTGCTGAGTTTGTTGTTCCTAAGTCAATACCAATAATTTTACTCATAATTAATGATCTCCTATCTTCTATTTTAATTTTTTTCAATTTATATTATACAAACATTTTTTTGCTGTTACTGTGCAACAACAACCATGCTTGCTCGTAAAACGCGGTCATGTAATTTATACCCTTTTTGTAATACTTCAACGATTGTATCGGCTGGAATTTCATCACTTGCCGGAATCGTTTGGACTGCTTGATGTAAATTAGGATCGAAAGCTTCACCCATTGTTGGGATTTCTTCGATGCCTTCTTCTTTCAACGCAGCTTGTAAGCCTTCAAGAACCATCGAGATGCCTTTTTTCAAGCTTGCGCCTTGTTCATCATCGACTTCTATTGCCATCGCACGTTCTAAGTTATCAATCGAAGGTAATAATTTTTTACCTAGGTCTTGTGAGCGATAACGAACAAGTAACTCTCGCTCGTTTTTGAAACGATTGCTCATGTTTGCTATTTCAGCACGAGCTCTTAAAAATTTATCTTCCATTTCTGATAACTCAGCCTGAGCATTTTCTACTTCTGTCATTTCAGCTTCTGTTTCAGAAACACCTGAATCATCAATTGCCTCCATGTGTTCTTCTTGTATTTCTTCATTTGTCTCTTCTTTCTTACTCACGTTGCAACTTCCCTTCTCATTTCCGTAGAATTATTTGAGTTCTATATTTTAACTTTTTGCTTATTCATCAAGGAAACGATAATAAGCACCAAGTTTTGAAGCTAATTCATGCCGGAAAACGTCCACTAAACCGAACATTTTTGAATAAGGCATACTTGTAGGTCCCAATAAAGCAATAGTTCCTTTACCGTGACCAGCCACTTCGTAGGTGGCAGTGATCATGCTCATGTCATCAAGCAAATCATTGCCTATTTCTGAGCCGATCCGAATCGCTATTTGTGTATCAGTCTTTTCATCTGCAGTCAGCAAATGCGAAATCGCATCTGTATTTTGCATAAAGGAATAAACAGATTTTAATTGATCGATGTCTTTTTTTACGCCGAAATTTAAAAGATTCATTCGGCCGCTGACAAATACTTTTTCTTCAAAAGCATGTCCTAGCATTGCATCGAATAAATTCATCATACCATCTGGCGTTTGAAAATAACGATGTAAAATCATCGGGATTTCTGTTCTCAAACGATGATATACGGTCAATAATGGTTGTCCCACCAATTTATCATTGATAATTTGCGTCATCTTTTCCAAGTCTTGGCTTGAAACGGATGCAGGAATCGCAAATACTTGGCTTTCTACATTGCCTTTATCGGTAACGATAATCGCTATGATTTGTCGTTCATTTAATGGAACGATCCGAAAACCAGTCAATCGTCGTTCCTTCACCTCAGGACCTAACGAAAAAGCTGTATAGCTTGTTAGATCAGAGAGAATTTCTGCCGATTGTTCGATGATGTCATTGATTTCGTGAAACTCTTTTCCAAACGAATGACGAATTGTTTCTAATTCATCATGTTCGATCTCAGCAGGACTCAACAAATGATCCACGTAGTAGCGATAACCATCCATAGAAGGGATTCTACCAGAAGACGAATGCGTCTTAAGCAGTAATCCATGTTCTTCTAAAGCTTTCATATCATTACGAATCGTGGCAGAACTCGAGTTGATTCCTTCTTCCATCAATTTCTTTGATCCTACCGGAGTTCCTGTATTCGTGTATTCTTGGATGATAAGTCGCAAAATATTCTTTTGTCTTTCAGTTATCATAGTTACCACCCTTCATTAGCACTCATGTTATTCAAGTGCTAATACAATTATTAATATATCAATATCTTGTATAATTGTCAAGAGAAAAACATACTTTTTTAGCACTCTTCACTGTCGAGTGCTAAATTACAGGAAAAGAAAAAGTACGCAAGGCTTTCTGAAGGAAAACACCTTGGTACTTTTTGCTTTTTTATTCTTTGTCGATCAGAAATTCTTCAAATACATCATTGCCAACAAATAAGCCTTTTTCAGAAAGTTGAATACAAGTATCGTCTTCTATCAACAAACCTTTTTCTACTAACTGAGGAATTTTTTCTTTATAGACTTGTTCCAGTGTAACACCAAATTTTTCTTTAAATTGTTGTTTAGAAACACCATCTTTTTTACGCAAACCTAAAAAGAGTTGCTCTTCCATTTGGTTATTCAACGTCAGAACTTCCGTTTCAACCGTTGGTAATTGATTATTTCGTAAGGGTTCTAAATAATGTTGGATCGGTCCATGGTTTCGATAACGAGTATGCCCTAGATACCCACTCGCGCCTGCACCAAATCCATAGTAATGTTCATTATTCCAGTAAATCAAATTGTGCTGACTTTCTTTTCCTTTTAAAGCAAAATTACTTACTTCATATTGATGCCGTCCGCCTTTTTCCATCGCAACGATTGTTTCTTCAAACATTTGTGCTTCTATTTCTTGATCTGGCAACTGTAAACGACCTTGTCGAACCCAGTTCATAAACATCGTTTTATTTTCTAGAATCAAAGAATACAAAGAATAATGAGGTAAATCAAGTTCGATTGCGCGTGTCAAAGTATCTCTAAAGCCTTCCAAGGTTTGCCCTGGTAATGCATAAATCAAATCAATACTTACATGGGAAAAGTTTTCTTTTTCTAAAAACTTCATCGTTTCATAGACATCTTCTGCAGTATGTTTTCGTCCGATTTTTTTCAGTAATTGATTATCAAACGTTTGGACGCCCATAGATAAACGATTTACACCATATTCTTTCATCACATGCAGCTTTTCTTGAGTTAAGTCTCCAGGATTGGCCTCTACTGTAAATTCATTTTTAGGATCAAAAGGAAGTGATTTTCGTATTCCTTCTAATAAAACGGCCAATTGATTCGCTGATAATGACGTTGGCGTTCCCCCGCCAATATAGATCGTTTTAGTATCATTGTTGGGATATTTTTCTTGTGTTAAACGAATCTCTTTTAACAAACTTTGAATATATTCATCCACTGGCTGCCCTTCTAAAAAGACTTTATTGAAGTCACAGTAGTAACAGATATGTTCGCAAAAGGGAATATGTATATATGCCGACGTGTTAAGATGATCATTTTTCAATTTATTTCTTCCTCCAAATTTAGAAGTTCGCTACTTTTTATACTATTATATAGAAGGCGCATCTTATCTTACCATACTCGATCGTAAAATGTTCTAATTTGATTTATTAAACTTTTCATCCAAGTTCTTAATTTTATAAATAAAAAGTGTGAAACAAAATTAACTAGCAATTTTGCTTCACACCTAAAATTCGAGTATCTAGTGAGAACATAAGGTTCCTTTTAGCTATAGACTAAAGCAACTCTTGGTATTTTCTCATATAGATTTTTTTGATTACTGTTACTAAAAGTAAATATGCAATAATTGTCGGAATTAAGTAGAAGAAATAATTTCCCGGCAGTGGTGCAAAACCGATACTTGCCCCTAACTTGGTAAACGGTAAAACTGTTCCAACTAAAATCCCAATCGAAGTCACCAATGTTAAAATCCCTGATGCTCTGCTTTGAAGAAATGGAATTTTTGGTGTTCTTAGTACATGGAGAACTAACATTTGTGACCATAAAGATTCAATAAACCAACCTGCGTGGAAAATTGCAATAAATAATAACTGTTTATCTGCTGTTAACGAGAAGAAACTACCGCCCAAGATAGCTGGACAAATAATAAAGTACATAAATAGATACGTAACAATATCAAAAACAGAACTTGTTGGTCCAAACCATCTCATAAACGAACCAATCGACTTAGCTTCCCATTTTTTAGGTTTTTCTACATATTCTGCGTCAACATTATCCCACGGAACAGACATACAGGAAGTATCATAAATCAAGTTTAAGAAAAGTGATTGAATTGGTGCCACTGGTAAGAATGGCAAAAAGATACTTGCTGGAATCACGGAAAAAACATTTCCAAAGTTTGAACTTGCTGTCATTTTAATATATTTCATTGTATTACTGAACACTCGACGTCCAGATAAGATTCCTTGTTCTAAAACCATTAAATCTTTTTGCAGTAAAATAACATCTGCTGATTCTTTGGCAATATCAACTGCCGTATCCACAGAAATCCCTACATCGGAAACTTTCATCGCTCCAGCATCGTTGATCCCATCGCCCATAAAACCAACTGTTTGTTCGTTCTTTTTCAAAGCTTTAACGATTTTTGTTTTTTGATCTGGTGTTACTTTTGTGAAAACATTGTATTCATTGACTGTTTTTTCTAATTCTGTCTCAGTTAATTTAGCAATTGCTGAACCATTGATCATTTTTTCAGAGCCCAGACCAACTTCTCTACAGACAGATCGTGTAACTAACTCATTATCACCAGTTAAGATTTTTACTGAAACTCCGTTATTTTTCAACGCTTGGATAGCTTGCGCTGCCGTTTCTTTAGGAGGATCTAAAAATGCTAGATACCCTTGTAAAACAAGTTCTTTTTCATCTTCAACAGAATAATCATCTAACTGATTATTGACTTTCTTATCAGCGATTGCTAACACTCTTAGACCATCTTCATTTAAGTCATTCACTGTTTTTAGCACTTGTTTTTTTATTTCTGACGTGATTGGAACAATCTCGCCACCTTGATTGATATAAGAACAGGCCTGAAGCATTTCTTCAACTGCACCTTTTGTGATCAAGCTACTTTGATTGGCTCTTCTATCTTTGACAACCACACTCATTCTTCTACGATTAAAATCGAAAGGTATTTCATCGATTTTAAAATAATCTTCTTCATCAATGGTTAATTCTTTTGATGTCGCTTCAATAATTGCTTTATCGATTAAATTACGAAGACCTGTTTGAAAATAACTATTTAAAAAAGCAGACTGCAGTACTTTGCGATCTTCTTGACACGACGTATTGTAGTGGTATTCTAAAATAACTTTGTCTTGTGTTAATGTCCCGGTTTTATCGGTACATAAAATATCCATCGCTCCAAAGTTTTGAATCGCATTGACATTTTTCATGATCGTTCCTTCTTTTGCCATATCTCTAGAACCCTTGACCAAATTTGTCGTTACGATCATTGGCAGCATTTCTGGTGTCAAACCGACCGCTGTCGCAATCGCAAACATCAACGCTTCGCTCCAATTACCTTTAGTGATTCCATTAATCAAAAATACCGCTGGTGTAATCACCATCATAAAACGAATCAAAAGCCAGGTTGTTTTATTCACACCTAATTCAAAACTAGTTTTTTTCTCGTCATCTGCTACATCTTGAGCAATTTTTCCAAATAAAGTATTGTCACCGACTCGAACTGCAACACCAACGCCGCTGCCACTGACCACGTTACTGCCTAAAAATAACAAATTTTCAAAATCTGTTTGGTTATTGTTGGTATGCACTGTATTTTTTACTTTCTTTTCAACTGGAAAACTTTCTCCGGTCATCGCAGATTGTGAGATGAACAAGTCTTTGGCATGGATCAGACGTAAATCTGCTGGAATCATGTCACCTGCTGAAAGTTTAACTAAATCACCGCAGACAACTTCATCCATGGGGATTTCCATTTCTTTATTTTCTCTAGTAACTGTTGCAGTTATCTGAATCATATTTTGCAATTTACTAACTGCATTGCTTGATTTTACTGATTGAACTAAGCTCATTGTTCCACTTAACAAAACCATAACGAGCATGATCAATACGCCGGCAAGGTCTTTTTCACTTGGTTCTGCATAAACATATTCCGTAAAAAATGAAATAGTTGCAAGAATCATCAATACAACTGTAAATGGGGTAACATATGATTTTATCACCGTATAAATAAATGATTTCTTTTTATCATCAGTGATTTTATTTACGCCAAATTTATCCTTAGAACGTTGTACTTCTCTGGCTTTTAGTCCATCCCAAGAAGATGAAAAATTTTCTAATACTTTATCGATAGATAGGTTAGCTAATTTTTGATATGCTTTTTCATGGATCATGTTCTTCATTTCTTTTTGCATCTGTCTTTTCCTCTTTTCTTTCAATTACTGATTTATTGATCGAACTATCTTCTGGCACACTAACCACATCCTTTCCACACAAAAAAAACGCACTGAAAACTCAGCCCGCTCTGCCGTGAGTCTTCGCAATCGTTGAGTTTTGGCACTATACAACGTAAAAAGCATCAGCTTTTAGCTACCTTATGAAAAGCCTTAATCCGACAATTCCTGTTCTACCCATTGGCGTCTCTCGACGTTTTTGGGCAGTAGCCTGTGTTTGTATAGGAGCCTCACCTAACAAGAAGAATTACACTATCATTCTAATGAGTTACATCATTTTTTTATAGACTAAAAAACTTATACCGCTATAACTTTTTTTGTATATAGTTTTATCAGCGTACTTAAGCTTTTGTTAGCCAACATCAAATCATTTACAAAATAGAATAAAGGTATAAATAAAAAGGGATGGTTTATTTGCTCATTTCTATTTATGATAGTTATGTAGACGAACATCCCAACTTCGTTTATGCACAATCCATACTCCTTTTTACAATATTAACTCGGATAAATCCCACTTCGTATTTTCTGCGAAGTGGGATTTGTTTTCTCAAGATTCTCATATTTAATCCATACAAAAAGGAATAGCACTATAAGTAAAATAGAATGGTTTAAATGCATCAGTACGAATATAATGAACGAGTAAATAAATTATTTACAGTGCATGATTTAACGTTCATCATTTCTTATCAGAAAGCAACAACCTGATAAAAGCCTCTTCAATTGGTCTGCTATCACCAATTGAAGAGGCTCTTTTCCTATTTGTCTGAAAATTGCTCTTTCTCCTGTACATCAAATTATGCTTATTTCAAAATAATCATAGATACTATTAAATTTTTATATATTTTTTAAAAAAATGAACTATTTTATCTAAAATTATTTTATCTTATATGTGATTAGAATTTTATTTTTACTTGAGTGAAGGAGATGGGGAAATGAAACTAAAACACTTAGATTATTTTTTAGCATTATGTAAAAGCAAAAGCTTTACAAAGACATCGGAGGAATTAGGTATTTCTCAACCTTATTTGAGCACTCATATCCGCGAATTAGAACTGGAATTACATGCTCAATTGATAACAAGAGATTACGGTAATAACAAGTTAACCGCAGAAGGGCTTGTGCTACAAACTAGAGGAGAAAAAATTTTTAAAGAATTTGACATGGCAGTCAATGAAATCAACTTACTCGTTCATACTGGAGAAACTGCAACAATCAAAATCGGTACTAATTTACCTGATATCGATTATTTAATTGCTAAATTATTAACGGAATTCCGTCTTCATTATCCCTCTGTTTCGCTTGAGTACAGTTATTTTGAAAATCTAGAAGAGGTACTAGGAAATAATGAAATCGACATTGCTATCGGTATTTTGTCAGAAACAAATTCGAAAATAACAAGTGACTTAATTTTTTCTGAATCATATAGTATTTTCGTCAGCACTAACAATCAATTATCCGAGTTAGATGAATTAACGGCGGAAGATTTGCAGCAAATACCACTAATCAATTATTCAAACAAAATTTACGAAAAACAAATCATCACTTCTTGGATTGAAACAAATCATCCTGAACTGAAAGATAATCGCTATTATGAACTTCCATCTACAATTTCAATATTAAATTTGGTTGATCAAGACTTTGGAGTAGCCTTTCTTCCTTACTCATTAGTAGATTCAATTCCTAATTACTTAAATACTGTCTCTGTCGAGATCATTGATGCTCCCTTTAGAAATGTTTCTATTGGCTATTCTTCAAGCTCTCCGCTCTCAAAGACACATGAATATCTTATTGAACAGCTTCAATATATCTTTTAATTTGTAGTTTGAAAGGAGCAACTCATTATGGAACTAACCCATTTAAATTACTTTTTGGCACTCTGTGAACAAAAACAATTCACCAGAGCCAGTAACAAACTAAATATTTCACAGGCTGCACTAAGTAAACAAATAAAAAACCTTGAGGACGAAATTGGAACGGCATTATTTTTTAGAAACGGCGGAGAGTGTCAACTTACTCCTGCTGGAAAAATATTAGAAACGCATTGTTGGCGGATCAAACAAGAAATGTTTTATATTTGTGAAGAGATCAATGACCTTTCTACTACAAAAGAACCTAGGATAACAACGCTCAAGATTTCTCTTTTTTTAAATGATCTAGAATTCAAATTAAATGACACTCTTTCTACATTGTTTCATGAATATAAACATTTAAGAGTAAATACGATTATTTCAGATAACATTTTCAAATCGCTTGAAAAGTTGGAGTCAGACATTGGGATTGGTCCTTCCATAGCAAATGTGCCTGCTACCATAAATAAAATAGATATTTATTCAAATGAATACAAAATTATCATGCGAAAAGGACATCCGCTTTTAGAGAACTCGACAATTACTTTAGACTTATTTGACAACTATCCATTTATTTTTTTCAATAAAAAGTTCCTTGAAACAAAAACAATTTATGACTGGATGGCTCTTCATCTCCCAGAAAGGTCTCAAGAATATGATATTCAAGTTGATTCCACTGAACTGATCCTTTACATGGTAAGCAACACAGATACTTTTTCTATCGTTCCACAATATTTAGAATGTCATTTAGATGATTTAAACATCGTCTCAATCACTCATAAAAGTCTGCCAATCAGAGTTATGTCTATTTATTATCTTAAAAATAAATATATGAGCACTGAGGTAAAGCAAGTATTGTCATCTTTTACTAATGCTTCGTTTGATTGACTTTTATAAAAAATTAGATGTCAAGAAAAGAGAGCGAAACAAAACTCACTATCAGTTTTGTTTTGCTCTCTTCTTTTGAATAAAAATGATAGATTACTTTTTCTTTTTAGCAGTAGATTCTGATGTTTTTTTATCAGCCTCTTTGGAATCAGATTTTTCTCGACTATCTTTTTTGCTAGATTCTGAAGTGCTACTGCTTTTTTCAACTTTCGAAGATGACGGCGTTTCGGATTTATCTTTATTCTTATCCGTATTTTTCCCACAACCTACTAAAGCCACTGAACATAGCAAAACTGTTGCTCCTAAAATAATTTTTTTCATGGACTTCATCCTCCTAAATTTTAATAAGCAACTATTTTTGCTTATCCTCAATTATGACAGAATAGAAAGTATGAACCATCCTAAAATATTTATAGCGCTATTACTTTTCTAAAAAATAATCGCCAGTATCTTGTTCGTCTTGTTTTAGCTGTACAATCAAACTTTCAGCTCCATCAAATTTAACCTGATCCCGCAAATAATGATTCCAACGTACCGTTACTTGTTCTCCATAAATATCTTGATGAAAATCTAAAATATAGACTTCTACTGTGAGATCACGGCCATCACCAAATGTGTCATTATGACCAATCGATCCCATACCAATATGCCACTTATTACCAATTTTGATTTTCACAGCATAGACACCGATCCTAGGCAGGCGCACAGTACTTTTCACTTTGATATTAGCTGTTGGAAATCCTAATAAACGTCCTCTGGCATCCCCGTGAACGACTGTTCCGTCCGTTTCATAAACATAACCTAGTAATTCAGTGACTTCTTCCATTCGCCCCTGCTCCATCAGTTCACGAATTCGTGTTGAGCTGATTTTTGCGCCATCTAACTCTTCCTTACTTACCGTAACGACTTCAAATCGATCTTTGGCATAGCCTGGTAAATGAGCAACATCCGCAATCGCTTTAGGACCATAAGTATAATCAAAACCTGAAACTGCAGCTTTAGCGTGCAGCCCGACAATATATTGATCCACAAATTCCTGCGGAGCTAAATGAGCAAACGCTGAAGTAAATTCGATCACATATAAAATATCTACACCTAGTTTTTTCATTAATCGCTCTTTTTGTTCTAAGCTGTTCAAATATTTCATATTTTCGGGCAGAACTTTTTGAAAAACAATCGAAGGATGTTGATTAAAGGTCATCACAGCTAGCTTCAAGCCTTTTTCTTCGGCAAATTTTTTACCTGTTTCAATTACTTTTTGATGTCCACGATGAACACCATCAAAAAAGCCTAAAACCATAACAACGTCATCAGTAGGGATTTGTTCTGGATTATAAGGATGTCGAATTGGAATAATTTGCATGATAAAACTTCTTTCTATTAATTATTTCTTAGCACTTTGCTAGGTTTCAATACATTGGGTTTAGTCGGATGCGCCATATATAAACTCACAACCTGATCTTGATAAAATAAAGCGACTAAGTCTTCGGGCATCTCTGTTAAAGCCAATTCAGCTGGACTTAATCGAACGCCGTTCTTGACTTTTTGATACAATTCGTCAGATAGATCGATGCGTTGAAATTGCTGGACAGCTGTTTCAATCGGTAATAAGGTATCATTGATTTCATTTTGCTCCATTTTTTCTGCAACTTGTTCTAAAGTCAAACATTGCTCTGCTGTTAAGCCACCGCTTGCCATACGAGTTAAATCAGACATATGTGCAGGTACTCCTAAGGCAATACCTGTGTCTACAGATAAAGTTCTAACATACGTTCCTTTACCGCAAACGACTTTAAAACACCAGCTTTGCGTTCCCTTTACCTCATCAAATTCAGGCTCGCTGGTGCGCTCAAAAGAATAAATCGTCGCTTTTCTCACTGGTCGTTCAACTTCTTCACCATTTCTAGCATATTCATAAAGACGTTTACCATTAACTTTAACTGCTGAAAACATCGGTGGAATTTGTGTGATCACACCTGTCATCGTTTGCATAGCAGCATCAATTTCTTCGTTTGAAAAAGGTTTAGACAGTATTACTTTCTCAACAATTTCTCCACTGACATCTTCTGTTGTGGTAGAAAAACCAAGCGTAATTTCACCTTCGTATGTCTTACCAGAATCAACCATATATTCAATTACTTTTGTCCCTTTTCCGATACAAATAGGTAAAACCCCAGATACGTCAGGATCTAAAGTACCGCCGTGACCAATTTTTTTCGTATGTAAAATTTTCCTTAGTTTAAAAACACAGTCATGACTAGTCATGCCGGCTTCTTTCCATAAAGGTAAAATACCGTCCATCTAATAGTTCCTCCAAAATTTAAGTATCAACTGATTTATTATAGCATAGAAGAGATTAGAAATTCATTTTTTTAAAGCTGGTTTTAATAGATATTACGTTTAACGGACAAATAGGTAGTTGCCAAAATAAATAATCTGAATCGAAAATAAAAAAGCGTAAAACAAAACGACTAAAGAAGTTTTGCTTCACGCTACTATGCTAATTGAATTCCATTAAATATTGCTATTAGGCAGAATGTCCCACAATTACACCGCCTGCATATCCGAATCCAACACGTGTCATGCTAGGATTCAACTCCCAATCTCGGTGACCTGTTCCAGATGGTGATGTCATGTTCGTCTCATTATACCAAGCCATGATGACAGAATTACCAGGTGCAAACATAAAGGCAATCACTTCATCACCTCTATTCCAGTGATCTGATGGCACTTGGAAATCTTGCATAGTAGAGGCACGGCTACTCGCTGCAGCTGCGAGTCCCGCATCCCAGCTAACTGGATTTAATCCATGAGCAGCTCGTAAAGAATTTAGAGCTTGGAATGTTGCATCACCAGAAGTCACAGGTGGTGTTACTGGATCACTAGGTTTTTCTGTTGGTCCAGTACTTTCTTGCTCATTTCCGTTATTCCCAGTGTTAGGTTTTGTTGATTCATTTGTTTCATCAGTATTAGACGGTGCCGTAGTGGTATCCGAAGTACTTTCACTTTGAGTTGTTGTTGTTTCTGGTGCTTTTGAAGTATCAGACTTTGTAGCATCTGTTTTAGCAGTCTCAACTTTTTTAGCTTCTTTCTTTTTCGCTTCATTTGTAAGTTGAGCCTTTAATGCTTCTTGTTGTTCTTTTAAAAGCTTGCTTTTCGAACTTTCAGCACCTGATGTTTCAGAATCTACTTCTGCTTTTAGAACATTCAAATCTGCTTGTTTGGCAACAAGATTCTCTTTTTCTTTTTCAAGCTGAGCCTCTGCCTTTTCTATCTTCACTAAATTCGTTTGAATTGTTGATTTTTTACTTTCAACGAGTGCTTTGTCTTCTTTTTGTTGTTTAACTAAATCATTGTTTGCTGTCATGATTGAAGAAATTGCTTGTACTCGTCCAACTGCATCAGTGATAGATTCTGAATTTAAAATCATATCCAGAATTTGAGTCCCTTGTCCATTTACTTGAACATTTCTTCCTTGTTTTTGAATCGCTTCTGTTCTTTTATTGATTCGCACATCTAGTGCGGTAATATCTTTTTTTAATTGTTCAGATTCTTTCGTTAATTCTGTTTTTTGTTTATTCAGAGAAATAGCTTCTTCGAAAATCGAAGAAATCTCTGCTTCTAATGTACTAATTTGCGCTGATACACCTTTTTGTTTTTCTTTTAATGCTGAAATTTCTTTATCTTGTTGTTCTATTTTTTTATCAGTTGTCTCGGCTAGTGAACTAATTGGTGCTATTGTTCCTGCAACTGTAACCATACTAACTATTAATAATGACAAATTCTTTTTCTTCACTATTGACCCTCCATTTTCTTCAACAGTATCTTTGATAAGACTTGTACTATATATAATAGCATAGATTTTATTTATTTGATCGTTAAAAACATTACAGTTTCTTTCAATATAGTTACAAAAAATAAGTACATTACAAAATAACTGAATTATTTTAGTATAAAAAAAATCTAACTTTTGGGTCTAACAGAATCATTATCCAAAATCGACTTTTTATAAAAATCCAGTTAATCAGCTTTTACGTGACAGTTCTTTAAAGCGATCTACATGGTGATATATTGTATCAACTTAGTACCAGTTTAATGGAGCAGTATAGCGAATAAAATGATTAATATACTCGTTTTTAGAATCCACCTTATTAATTTCAAAAGTAAGCATGCTGGTTTCTGATTTAATATCACTTACAAAAAAGTTATTACCTGAAACAGTAACGGGCAATTCTTCACCGTCAACATTATAAGCTTTAACACTTAAAGCAGCATTATTGAATTGTTTTGAATACGTTACAGGATTTCCAACAATTGCACTTCTATTCTTTTTCGAAACAACAATTGGAGTCATTCCATCAACTTCTCCACTCATATTTAGTTGTTCAACATTGTTCAATTCATTGAAAGGGGTTAAATCTAAAACAGGTAATGTGCCCCCATCAAAAATTCTTAATTTCTTAAGATTTTTCACAAATGAAACATCTACAGCTTTTTTACTAACTGGGTCTTCAGTATCAGGAAAATAATAAAACTGAATATATTGTAAATTTTCCATCCCACCAAGAGGTCGATAATCTATAACTTTATTAAACATCAATAACGATATCCCCTTAACATCTTTAATTTCTTGAAGTCCCTCTAGGGAAGTGGATTCTTCATATTGATTTGAAAAAATGATATGATCTTCTTTTATTTGCGCCAACTGCGTTGATGTCGGCAATTCATTTTCTACATTATTATTTTCTTCGCTATGACTGATCTCTTTAATTACTTGTTCACGAATTCCTGCAGATGGTATATAAACTTTTTTCTCATCCGCTTCTCCATATTTACCAACCAAAATTCCCAAGCCAAACAAAGATAACATCCCAACACCTATCAACAATTTGCGACTCTTCTTCATCATCTAATTCCTCCTTTTCATTATTAAATATAGTATACATAAAGTATATAAAAACAACAATATAATCTAAATAAAAAAGAAAGTATCTTCTTTTTAATAAGAAGATACTTTCTTTTTTTCTATTCTTGATTCAATTTACGAATCAGGTCATCGATATGATTTCCATATTGAACAGATTCATCTTTTTCAAAAATTAGTTCTGGCGTTTTATATAACGTCAAATGTTGACCTAATTCTTTACGAATCAATCCTTTAGCTTTATCTAATCCTTGTTGCGCTTTTTGTTGGTCAGAAGCTAGATCAGATAACAAACTATAATAAATCGTTGCTTGTTGTAGATCACCAGTCACTCGAACATCTGTAATTGTAATGTCTTGCACACGTGGGTCTCTTACGCGTTTTCTCAATATATCATTGATTTCACGCATAATTTCTTGACCTACTCGGCGGTCACGATAATTTGCCATACTGTTTCTCCTTCTCTCTACTTTTATTTATTTTTATTGTTTGATTTCTTCCATAACAAATCCTTCAATGACATCGTCCACTTTAAGATCGTTGAAGTTTTCAACCATTGCACCACATTCAAAGCCAAGCTTAACTTCTTTCGCATCATCTTTGAAACGTTTCAAGCTAGCTAGTTTGCCTTCGAAGATTACGATACCGTCACGAATCACACGAACGCCGCTATCACGACGAATAGATCCTTCTGTTACGTAACAACCAGCAATCGTTCCAACTTTAGATACTTTGTAAAGTTCACGAACAGTCATTTGTCCAGTGATTTTCTCTTCAAATTCAGGATCTAGCATCCCTTTCATAGCTGTTTCGATTTCTTCGATTGCTTTGTAGATGATACGGTGTAAACGAATGTCTACTTCTTCTTGATCTGATTGTTGTTTCGCTTGTGGTGTAGGACGTACATTGAAACCGATGATGATCGCATTACTTGCTGCAGCAAGAGTTACGTCACTTTCATTGATTGCACCTACAGCTGAGTGAACGATTTTCACACGAACGCCTGCAACTTCGATTTTTTGTAAGCTAGCCGCTAATGCTTCAGCAGTACCTTGTACATCTGCTTTGATAATCACGTTAACATCTTTCAATTCGCCTTCTTTTAAGCTTTCGAATAGATTATCTAAAGTTACACGATTGTTTGATGAACGTTGTTCAAGAACCGCACGTTTGCCACGTTCTTCACCTGCTTGACGAGCTGTTTTTTCATCTTCAAAGACAACAAAACGATCGCCAGCTTGTGGTACATCATTCAATCCAGTGATTTCAACTGGCGTTGCAGGTCCTACTGCTTTATCACGACGACCGATATCATTCGTCATCACACGGACACGTCCGAAGGTATTCCCAACAACGATTGGATCTCCAACGCGTAATGAACCTTGTTGAACAAGTAATGTCGCAACTGGTCCTTTTCCTTTATCTAAACGAGCTTCGATTACTGTACCGATCGCACGTTGAGTTGGATCAGCTTTCAAATCTTCTACTTCGGCGATTAAAAGAATATTTTCTAATAATTCGTCAATGTTTTGGTTGAATTTCGCTGAAATGTTTACGAAGATCGTATCTCCGCCCCATTCTTCTGGAATCAAACCGTGTTCACTTAATTCTTGTTTCACGTGATCTGGATTAGCACCTGGTTTATCGACTTTATTGACTGCTACGATAATTGGTACTTCAGCTGCTTTGGCATGGTTGATTGCTTCAACCGTTTGCGGCATTACACCATCATCTGCTGCAACAACTAAAATCGTAATATCTGTAATACCTGCTCCACGAGCACGCATACTTGTAAAGGCAGCATGTCCTGGTGTATCTAAGAACGTGATTGGTTTACCGTCGATATCGATTTGGTAAGCACCAATATGTTGAGTGATACCACCTGCTTCACCAGAAGTTACGCGTGAATTACGCAGTGTATCTAGTAATGTCGTTTTACCATGGTCAACGTGTCCCATGATCGTTACAACTGGAGGACGTGTCACAAGATTTTCTTCAACTAACGCTTCTGGCTCGAAGAATTTATCGATATCAGCAACATCAACTTGAACTTTTTCTTGTGGTTCCATACCATAGTCAACTGCTAATAGTTCAATCGTCTCTTTATCTAATGATTGATTTTGATTGACCATAACACCCATCATGAATAGTTTTTTGATGATTTCAGCTGGTTCGCGGTGAATTTTCTTCGCGATATCGGCAACGTTCATTCCTTCTGTATATTCTAATACATCTGGCAATTCACGGAATTTACGTGCTGGCACTGCTGGTTTTGTTGATTCTTGGTATTTGCCTTTTTTGCCTTTTTTGTTGTATCTGTTGCGGTTTTGGTTGTTGTAGCCATTACGGTTACGGTTTTGTCCACCGCCGCCACCGAAACTATTGTTGCGGTTTCCAGTGTTAGTGTTATTACGGTTTTGATTACCTTGTGTGTTGTTGCTGTTTTGATTCGTTTGTCCTTGTTGCGGACGATTTTGTTGTCCTGTTTGTGCTGGACGATTTTGGTTCGTACCTTGTGTATTACGATTTTGATTGTTTTGAGTGTTACGATTTTGATTATTTTGTTGTCCTTGTTGTGCTGAACGGTTTTGATTTTGGTTGTTTTGTTGCGGACGATTTTGCTGTCCTTGATTTGAACGGTTTTGAGTCATATTTTGGCTGCTTCCTTGCATGTTTCGATTTTGGTTGTTACGGTTTTGATTATTTTGTTGTCCTTGTTGTGCTGGACGGTTTTGATTTTGGTTATTTTGTTGCGGACGATTTTGTTGGCCGTTTTGTTGTGCTCTATGTTGATTTTGGTTTGGTCTATTTCCATTTTGGTTAGCTGGTTTTGGATTTGCTGGTTTTGTTTGTGGTTGACCATTTTGTGTTGCTTGTGGTTTCGCCACTGGTTTTTGTTGCGGACTCGCAGGCTTGTTTCCTCCAAATGAGCTACGAAGTTTTGATTCGTCCTCAGAAGAAATTGCGCCCATGTGATTTTTCACATCCATACCTAAAGCATGTGCTTTTTCGACAACATCTTTACTCGATTGATTGATTTCTTTGGCTAATTCATAAATTCTTTTTTTCCCCATGCAATCACCTTCCTAACCTTTGATTAGTTCCTTGAACTTGGTCGCAAAGCCTTGATCATTAATACCGATCACCATACGCCTTCTACCGATTGCGTGACTTAATTCTGAATGTAAAAACGACTCATCGCAAGGAACATTGTAATAAGAACATTTGTCCTTTATTTTCTTTCTTGTATTGTCACTAGCATCTGCCGCAACGAAAACAAATTTTGCTTTATTGCTACGGATGTCACCGATGGTCAATTCTTCACCGGTCACTAGTTTTCCAGCTCTCATAGCCAAACCTAATAAATTCAATATTTTTTCTTTATCCATTGCCGAACAACTCATTCCGCGCTTTTTGGTGTTCAACATAGTCTAATAATTCTTGGTAAAAAGCATCTGTCAATGTCGTTTCTAGCACACGATCTAAGATATGTTTATCCCAAGCATCTTGGACTTCTTTAGGCTCAAGTGAAACATAAGCTCCACGTCCTGGCATTTTCCCTGTAGGATCGATTGCCACTTCGCCTTCTTTAGAACGCGTGATTCGAACTAATTCTTTTTTCGGTTTCATTTCACCTGAAACAACAGATTTACGCATTGGGGTTTTTCTTTTTTTCATTTGATTCCCTCCAAATGGTTAAACTTGTTCTTCGTCTTCTGCTGTTTTTTCTTCAAACTCAACGTTTTCGTAATCATCAGCAGTCATATCAGAGGCCACGATTGCTTCATCATGTGCTTCTTCTTCAGGAGTATCTTGATTTTCTGCATGTTCTGCATAGTAAGCTTCCATTTCAGATTCTGGTTTGATATCGATTTTAAAGCCAGTCAATTTAGCTGCTAAACGAGCGTTTTGACCTCTTTTACCAATCGCAAGTGATAACTGATAATCTGGAACAACAACTGTACAAGCTTTGCTATTATTTGGATCAAAAATAACATCAACTACTTGGGCAGGGTTCAATGCATTGCTGATGAAAACGGCTGGGTCTTCGCTCCATTCAACGATATCCATGTTTTCACCTTTTAACTCATTAACGATTGCTTGAACACGTTGGCCTTTTGGTCCTACACAAGTTCCAACAGGATCGATATTCGGGTCAGTTGAACGGACAGAAACTTTTGAACGGTCGCCTGCTTCTCGAGCAATGCTGACAATCTCTACAATTCCATCATACACTTCTGGGATTTCTTGTTCAAATAATCGCTTCAATAAATCTGGATGACTACGGCTTACAAAAACTTGTGGGCCTTTTGATGTATTTTCAACTCTTGAAACGTATACTTTAATACGATCATGGGGTTGGTAAAATTCATTTGGCATTTGATCTTGCTTAGATAAAACAGCTTCGATTTTTCCTAAGTTTACGTAAATGTAACGACGGTCTTGTCTTTCAACAATTCCTTGCATGATATCATTTTCGTAAGCGCTGAATTCATTATAAATAATGTTTCTTTCTGCTTCACGAACGCGTTGTAAAATAACTTGTTTTGCTGTTTGTGCTGCAATTCGTCCGAAATCTTTTGGTGTCACTTCAAAACGGATTTTGTCACCCATTTCGTAAGCTTTATTCACTTCCATCGCTTCTTTTAGCGATACTTCAAGTTGTGAATCAAAAACTTCTTCTGTTACTTCCTTGACAGCATAAACATGAATGTTACCTTTTTTGTTGTCAAATTCTACTTCTACATTTTGGGCTTGCCCATAATGTCTTTTGTATGCGGAAACTAATGCTGCTTCCAACGCTTCAATCACAATCTCTTTAGAAATACCTTTTTCAGCTTCTAATGCATCCAGTGCATTTAACATTTCTTTGCTCATTTTTTTATCATTTCCTCCTACTGTCTAAATGAAAGGTGAACGGAGCTGATCAACCTTTTTCAGGTCAATTCCTGCATCTCGCGATAAGCAAAAACTGGAAAGTTCTGCTTTATGTTTTTACTTATTTAAAACTGAATTGCTAAACGAGCTTTGGCAATGTTTTTTCGTTCAAATGTATAATCTTTGACTCTTGTTTTGATTTTGACTGTCAAGGTCAACTGATCTTTATCTACTGTTTTTAAGATACCTTCAAATTGTTTTTCACCATCGATTGTTTGATAAAGTGAAACATGAATGTATTCTCCAACTGCTTTTTCATAGTCGCTTTCTTTCTTCAACGGACGTTCAGCTCCCGGAGAGGACACTTCCAGAAAGTACGCTTGAGGAATCGGATCAGGATCCATAGCATCAAGCTTTTCATCTAGCTGCTCACTAACAAGTGCACAGTCTAAGATATCAATACCGCCTTCTTTATCAATAAAGACACGGAGAAACCAGTCTCTTCCTTCCTTGACAAACTCTACTTCTACAAGTTCAAAATTTTGTTTTTCTAAGATTGGTGTGACTAACTCGGTAACAGTTTCCACAACACTACTCAAAATTTTCGCCTCCTTCGAGATTTATGTAACGTACTAGACAATAAAAAGTGGAATGAACCGTTTGGCATTGACAGAAAAATAGGAATTATTGTTTTCGGTGTTTTTTGCCGACAACGATAATTATCTTTTTTCCGAAGTGCTGGTTCATGTAGCTAGACAATGAAAAGCAGAATGAACCGTTTGGCACTGACAGAAAAATAGGAATTA
>NZ_JAFLWD010000069.1:0-1882 GCF_017316105.1 Candidatus Enterococcus ikei | reverse complement strand
ATATTTGTTAAATCTGAAAATAATATTTTTTTGATGAATAAAATGAGAACTGGGGCAAAAAGGGGGTACTATGAAATATAAAAACTTTATTTTCTTTAGTATAGTTTTTGTCGCTATATCATTGTTTCAGTTTCCTAAAATGATTGAAGCGGTAAATGACAATACTGAAATCGGGTTGAACTTTAATAATGATGTATCTACTGGAAGTGGCTCGACTTCAAGTGACCCCACTTCAAGTGATTCGATCTCAAGTTCAACAATTGAAAGTAGTACAAGTGAAACATCGCAGACTAGTACCTATGAATCAAATAACTAAAAAGGAATTTGTAGAATCGAAGACAAAAAAATAACAAAGTCTTGTCTTGATAGGCTTTTACCTGATATTGGAACGCTACGGAATCTTCTATACGTAATTTAGGGCTGTCTAGTTTTAATACTTGTTTTCGTGTTTGTTGATTTCAAACTCTATAAGGTGTTCAAAATAATGCTCTAAATAGGGGATGAACAGACGAAAAATAAAAAGTAGTATTTGTTATCAATCTCAGCAATTTCGTTGAGTGCATGTACTCTAATTATTTCTCTAAAGACCGAAGTAGACAAAGTGGTAAAAGTAGATGCTTGAAAATGGGTCATAATTAAAAGGGGGGGATAGATGAAAAAACGAGCAGTTTTAATTCCTATAATGCAGTTAAGCGATGGCGCGTGAAGTAGGAGGAAAGAAGATGAATAAAAAGAAATGGTGTCTTACCTCAGTACTGATTATTGAGTGTACTACTTTTATGATTCTATTTTATCCAAAGAACGAAGTCAAAACAGTTTTGAAAGCAAAAGAGAGCGAGAAAATTGTCAATTTCCAAATGAAAACAGAAGAGGCTCCACCAGCAGTAACCGACCAAACAGTTCTTTCGAAGTACAATTTGATAAAAAAATTCGAAGGATATTCTAGGTATATGGCTAAACCATGGAGTCTTACCAGTGCATGGGATGGATCAACTTCTCAGAGTCTTTTAACTAGCGGCGTGTGGGCAAACGCAAATGTTCGGAAGATTTCGTTTAGCATTAACGGAGATATTAGTAGTGCTGGTCTTGTAAAAACTACAATCCGTACAATACCTAATCACTATTATCAATTTTCGACCCAAATAACTGCAAGTGCTTATTCTGGCAGTGAAGCAAGATATGCCTTTGATTGGTTATCGAATTCAGATGTGAATAGTCCAGTCTCTATTTATTCAGACTACAGGGAATTAAAAAATCGTGGTTTCGGACCTACAGATGTTTCAAAAATTGTTCAAGCAAAGACAGAAGAAATGACGCTTGATTTTAGCATTGCTGCGTTATGGGGAGCTTATTCATACGTATATTTTTCTAACCTCTCCATTGTTGATTTAAACCAAGGAACTGAAGAATCCCGATCTAGTATTAATGCGTTGTTCACAGATAGTACACACACAGAATTAAAACTGTCGGCGACGCAAACAGAAATTGATAAGGCGAAAAAATCAATTGAAACAATCGTCAATCAAACGACGAAAACAGAATTAACAAAGGAACTAGCCAAAGCTCAAGCTTTGCTGGACAAAATTACGATGAGCTTGGCGATTCCAACAGAATTGGTCAATGATCCGAAAAATGAACTAAGTCATACCATCAAAGGGAAAACCTATCCAAATTCCTTTCTTCAATTTTCAGGAAGTAGTGCCTTTCCAGAGGGAACCTTAAGCTCAGAAGTGGCGGAGGATTCAAAAAAATACCAGATTCGCGCAGATGCAGAAGGGAATTTTAGCTACTCACTGCCAAAAGGAAAGTATTTTAAGTGGAATGAAAAAATCACCGTGACGAGCATGTTGAGAGGAAAAACAACTTCTGAAACACGGCAAGT
>NZ_JAFLWD010000068.1:0-2331 GCF_017316105.1 Candidatus Enterococcus ikei | reverse complement strand
ACGAATGCAGGTTGGCAGTTGCAACTTAAGCAAGATTCGCAATTCCAAGCAAAAGACAAGGATAATAAAGTTACTGAACTTACAGGTGCAGAACTTTCACTCAACAATCCTATACTGAAGTCAGTACAAAAAGGATCAGAATTTGCGCCACTAGGGATTAGTCAAAAGCTTATTCCAGGGGCTGCCGCTGTAACGGTTGTTGATGCTGCTGCTGGTAAAGGAATGGGAACGTGGCACTATTCATTAGGAGATACTAATGAACAAGCGGCCAAGAGTGTTTCATTAACTATTCCAGGTGATACTGCAAAATTAGCAAATGTAGCGTATAAAACGGTATTAACATGGACATTAGTAGATGCGCCAGAAAAATCAGAAGTTTCACCAGAGGTTACACCATAAAAGAAACATTAATAAAAGAATAAATGAGCAGTATTCAGAAAGGATACAACAGCTATTTTAACAGATACTGACAGAAATCCTAATGAAGAATATAAAGCTACAATAACTTGGCCGTTGTCAACAACACCAACAACACTTCCAGCAAGAGACTGAACAATTTGGTGTAATCGATTGTTGATTTTTACATAAAATCAACAGTTAAACTACATAACCTGTAATTATACAAACAATGGAAGTAGCCGTTTATAAAGCTTGATAGACAAATAGAATTTCAGCTTAAACAAAACGAAGGAAGTAATCATAGTTGATTTGTTTACAGATAAGCTAAGGAGAAGAACTATGAAAAAAAAATATTTTATTTTGCTAAGCATTATATTTATAACACTGCCATTACTTCAGCTCTCTACAGTAGCAGAAGCGGTAAACTATGATACTGAAATTGGTTTAACTTTTAATAGTGATGTGTCTGTTAGCGGTGATTCTAGTTCGAGTACAACAGTACCCAGTGGCACAGATAAAACATCAGAAAGTAGCCAGACGAAAACCAGTACGTCAACTAGTGGTACGTCAAATAAAATGAAGGAATTGCCAGAAACGAATCGAAAAAAAAACGCTAAGTCTGGCTTGCTACCTAGTACGGGCACCAAAAGTAATACTCTAGTAATAAAGTTGGGTATACTACTGTTAATGACTGTTTTCGTGTTACTCATCTTTAAACTTTATAAGGTAGTCACTAAAAAATATCGATAAAGAGGTGATGAAGTAAATGAAAAAGAAAAAACATTCTTTCCTTATGGTAACAGTCTTACTAAGTAGTCTTGTTATTTTTGTTACTCTTAAAATAGAAACGAAGTCTGTTTTGAAAGCAGAAGAAAGTCCTAGAAAAATCAATCGTCAAGCTCGAGTAGAGACAACTCCCCCTAAAATAACAGATCAAGAAATTCTCTCAAAGTACAATTTGATAAAAGATTTTGAAGGATATACTAAATATAGATATGATGATTGGATTCCATACAGTACTTGGAATGGAACAACTTATGTGAGATTTACTGATGCGAATAACGATAATGTGACTGGAACTATAATTGGTCGTGAGCTTTCACTTAAAAGTGTCCCGAATATAAGTCTTTATGCTCTTGTAAAAACCACAATCCGTACGATACCTGATCACTATTATCAATTTTCGACTGTAATGAGTGGAAGCGCTAGTGGAGGTTACGAATCGCAATATGCTTTCGATTGGTTATCAAATTCAGATGTAAATAATCCTGTGTCTATTTATCCAGACTACAGCAATTTAAAAAAACGTAGTTTGGGTTCTATAAATATTTCAAAGATTATTCAGGCAAAGACAGAAGAAATGACTCTTGTTTTTAGTATTGCTTCTATAGGGATGTATAATACAGGAGTAAAATTTTCTAACCTATCCCTCGTGGATTTGAACCAAGGAGTTGCAGAATCAAATGAATGGATTGAAGGTTTATTCACAGATAAAACGCATACAGAATTAAAACTATCAACGACACAAGCGGAAATTGATAAGGTAAAAGAATTGATTGAAACGATTCTTGATGCAACGACAAAAACGGAACTGTCTAAGGAACTAGCCAAAGCTCAAGCTTTGCTGGACAAAATTACGATGAGCTTGACCATTCCAACAGAATTGGTGAATGATCCGAAAAATGAACTAAGCCATATCATCAAAGGAAAAACCTATCCAAATTCCTTTCTTCAATTCTCAGGAAGTAGTGAATTTCCAGTGGGAACGTTAAGCTCAGAAGTGGCGAAGGATTCAAAAAAATACCAGATTCGCGCAGATGCAGAAGGGAACTTTAGCTACTCACTGCCAGAAGGAAAGTATTTTAAGTGGAATGAAAAAATCACCGTGACGAGCATGTTAAGAGGGAAAACGACTTCTGAAACACGGCAAGT
>NZ_JAFLWD010000067.1:0-1575 GCF_017316105.1 Candidatus Enterococcus ikei | reverse complement strand
TCAGTAGGGGATTTTGAAGCGGTCAAAGCGATCGCTGAAAATGCTGAAAAAATGACGGTCGCAGGTCTGGCTCGCTGCCAAAAAGCTGACATCGACCGGGCACATGAAGCTTTGCAAAATGCTAAACATCCGCAAATCCATGTATTCCTAGCAACGAGCCCAGTTCACATGGAATTTAAACTAAAAATGACACCAGATGAAGTGATTGCTTCTATTAAAGAACACGTTAGCTATGCTAAGACCAAATTTGAAAAAGTCCAGTTCTCACCAGAAGATGCTACAAGAACAGATAAACAATTTCTACTAAAAGCTGTTCAAACCGCAATCGATGCAGGTGCGACGATCATCAATGTTCCAGACACAGTTGGTTATTCCAATCCAACGGAATACGGCGCACTATTTAAATTTCTAATTGAAAATATCCAAAGCGACCAAGAAATTATTTTCTCTTCACATTGTCACGATGACCTAGGGATGGCGACGGCCAATGCCTTAGCCGCCATCGAAAATGGCGCCCGTCGAGTAGAAGGAACAATTAACGGCATCGGCGAACGAGCTGGAAATACCGCGCTTGAAGAAGTCGCTTTGGCGCTATATATCAGAAAAGATTTCTACAAAGCCCAAAGCAATATCACATTAAACGAAACAAAAAGAACCAGCGACCTCGTCAGCCGCTTATCTGGTGTGGCAGTACCAAGAAATAAAGCAATCATCGGAGCAAATGCCTATGCGCATGAATCAGGTATCCATCAAGATGGCGTGCTGAAAAATCCGGATACGTACGAAATCATCACCCCTTCACTTGTTGGGGTAAACAAAAACTCATTGCCACTAGGCAAACTTTCTGGTCGCCATGCGTTTGCCACAAAAATGGAAGCTCTAGGTTACCAACTAACTGAAGAAGAACTAAAGGATGCCTTTAAACGGTTCAAATCACTAGCCGATAAAAAGAAACAAGTTACAGAAGATGATCTAATTGCACTAATGGTTGGACAATCGCAAGAATGCAGTGAAGATTACCGCTTAGAACGTGTCCAATTACAATACGTTTCTGATGGCAGCCAAGGAGCGATCGTTTCCATCAATACAGGAGAAGATGAAAGTAAAACAGAATCAGCGATCGGCTCTGGTAGTATCCAAGCAATCTATAACTCGATCGATAAAATATTCGTCCAAAAACCAGCGCTACAAGAGTACTACATCAAAGCCATCACTGGCGGAGAAGATGCACAAGCAGAAGTGCATGTAACCTTAGTAGATACTGAAAATAACAAACAATTCAATGGCATCGGCATTGATTTTGATGTCTTGCAAGCGTCAGCGAAGGCTTACGTCAAAGCCAGTGAACAATTTCAAAAAGAAGTGGGGAAAGCCTGATGAGTAAAAGAATCGTAGCATTACCAGGAGATGGTATCGGAGCAGAAATCATGGATAGCGCACTAAACATTTTAGCTGAAATCATGGTTCAGGATAATTTGGATTTTGATATTGAACGCTTTGCCTTTGGTGGTGCTGGTATCGATGAACAAGGCGATCCCTTACCAGAAGAAACCTTAAACGCGTGTGAAAAAGCCG
>NZ_JAFLWD010000066.1:0-4423 GCF_017316105.1 Candidatus Enterococcus ikei | reverse complement strand
AGTTATAGCTCAGCCACTTTGAATCCGAAAAAACGTTGGAGCAATAATAACTCCTACGTTACACTTCGATTCTATTGTTGTAACTTATTAAGAATGAAGTGATTCAATGTTGTACAATACAAGGTGCCTTGATTTTCTAAGTACTAAAGCACTAAGTTTTGAAGGTTTTGGAAATAAAAGTTATTAATTAATAATCATAATGATCGTTTTAGACAAGAAAAATTATAACGATTCTATTGCTTCTTTTAATAGTTTAAAAGAATTTTTTTGTTTTTTAAAATCATACAAGTAGCTAGTAGCCATGAGTTCATCGACTTGGAAGTGCTCTTGAAATAACTGTAGTTGCGGTATTAAGGCTTCTTTATCACCAATCAAAGTCAATCCAAACATTGATTCTACATATTGTTTTTCCATTGGGCTCCATAAATCATCCATAGAAGTCACGGGTGGTTGCAATGGTTGAATTTGGTTTCTAATTGCGTAAAGGTACATTTGCTGCATAGTTGTTAATTCATAATGAGCTTCTTCATTTGATTCAGCTGCAATGACGTTTAATGCAATGATAACATAAGGCTTGTCTAGATACTCAGACGGTTGAAATTCATTTCTGTATGTAGCAATAGCGGCACCCATTTCATTATTGGGAAAATGTCCGGCAAACGAATAAGGTAATCCTAGTTTTGCTGCTAATTTTGCAGAACTGGTAGAGGATCCTAGAATATAAAGAGGAACCTTGGTATTGACTGCGGGATATGCTTTTATTTCTCCTTGTTTTTCTTCTGGACCGAAATATCGTAATAGCTCGGCAATATCATCTTGAAAAGTATCAGCGCCATTTAAAAGTGCCCGTCGTAAAGAGTTTCCTGTATGAGGATCAGCACCAGGGGCACGTCCTACCCCTAAATCAACGCGGTTTGGGTGGATTGTTTCTAGTGTTCCGAATTGTTCTGCCACGACTAATGGAAAATGATTAGGAAGCATTACACCCCCAGAACCGACACGAATCGTTTTAGTCTGTTCTAGTGTATGGTTGATCAGCATCGAGGTTGCAGAGCTGATTGTCCCATTGATGTTATGATGTTCTGCGATCCAATATCTTTCATAACCTAAAGTTTCTGTGTATTGGGCCAAGTCGACCATATGTTGGATTGTTTCTTTAGTTGATTGTCCTTCACGAACAGATACGAGATTTAGAACTGAGAGAGCTAATTTTTTTGTTGTCATTTTTATAGGCTTCTTTCTTATGTATTTTTTTTAGAAACTAAAAGCATCCAACTTAATGGACACTTTCAGATAGTAAGGGAAAGTTACGCTTTTTTGATCCGGACATCAAAATTTTCTCTAAGTACATCTTCTTTGAAAATAACTTCCGCCACATCTTTAGCAGTGATCCTCATTTCTTTCGTCAATTCAAAACCACCAGGTAAATCTTCCCGTTTTGCTTCTTTTTTCTCATCAGTGATCACAGGTGGATTATCTAATGGGAAGTAACCAACAAAAATATCTTTTTCTTTTAGCTCTTGACTTAGATGGGTCATCAACATTTTCAATGCAGCTTGAGCTGTTCCCATGATGCCAGTATAGGGATAGGCGATTCGATCTGATTGTCCACTAGAGATCAACACAGAGCCATGACTTTTTTCTAAATAAGGCATCACATGTTGTACAGAAGTTAAGACAGAAGTGACTCTTAATTGTAAAAATAAAGAAAATAACGATTCAGGTGCTTCGCTCAATGGCATGTAAGATTTTCCTAAAGGTCCAGGAACATTATAGAAATAAGTAGTTAACCCGCCGAGCTGTGTAACTAGACGATCGATTGCTTGGTTTAATTCTGCTGTGTTGCTTGCGTCAGCAGTTTCATAATAAACAGTAATACCATCTTGTTCTAGTCCTTCTTTCAGCTCAACTAAAACAGGTTCCAAAATGTTGATCAATCCGACTTTATACCCTTCAGAACCATATTTTTTGGCTGTTTCATAGCCAACTCCTGGACCTGCACCTACGATAATAATTGATTTACTCATAAAAAACATCCTTCCGTTGTGTAGTTAAATTACTCCCAAAGAATAGCATCGCTTACAGATTTTGTCTGCGCAAATAAGTGTTAGGAAAATGAGGTAAGGGAAGCAAGACCTTAAATATAAAGGCTTTATAAGCTATATGGACTGGAGAAAGATGTGTAAACAATAGAGGTTAATCAGTACCTTTTTGTATGTGAACTTGCTTTGTAAAATGAAACTGACTATAATAGCCTTCAAGTAAGTGAGAGAAAGCAGGTTTTAGAATGCGTGACTATGTAAAGTATAAAAATGAGTTGAATACGGTCTCACTAGGGACATTCAATGCGAATGAATTCAACTTGTTCTTTTCTCTATTAAGCAGAACAAAAGAAGAGCAACACGAACAAATTTATTTAAAATGGGATGATTTAAAAGATTTGGCCCACTATACCTCAACGTCTAACACGAGATTCTTAAAGGATTTGAACAGTATGTATCAAAAATTGACCGATACTAACTATCTTCATATGTACACGGACGATAATCAGGTTGGTTTAGAACGCTTTATGATTTTCGAAGATTTTACATTTCTTGAAAAAGACAAAGCAATCCAAGCCCGTTTTAATCCAAAATTCACATGCCTGTTAAATCAAGTACATGCGAATGCTACTTGTTTTTCTTTAGAAGAATTTATTTCGTTGAAAAAGAAATATGCAAAAAATCTATACCGTTTGCTAAAACAGGCTGAAAAAAGAGGCTACTGGGAAGTGTCGTTTGAGAATTTGACTTTTTTACTTGGAGTACCTAAGAATTACCAAGTAGGACAAATCGATCAAAAAATTTTAAAGCCATCGATTGAGGAATTAAGTAAGTATTTTAGACATTTAACAGTGGAAAAAAAATATAGCAAGACACAAGGAAATAAAGTTTTAGGGTATATGTTTAAATTTGATTCGTTTAGACAAACATAGGGCAAGGAATTATTAGAATTTCAGATGTTTTTTCATTACAAATACGTGTAAAAAATCTTCAGTGAAAAAAATAAATCTAATGTGCTAGCAAAAGCAATCTCTCCAAAGCAATCTTCTTAGCAGCTGAATATATTCTTTTAAAATCTTTATTATAAAATAATGTGCAAAAATGTATATGATTTGACTTGAATATATTTATTGTTTAACATCAAAAAAGTGTTTTTTATAAACGCAATGGAGAATACATATTGGTCTATATCAATTAGAGGAAGGAACGATGTATAAAAGATGTTAAAAAAATTATCATGGTGTCTAGTAATGGTTGTAGGTTTCTTAGGATTCTTTGGGTTTGGAGAACGTTCGTTTGCTGGGGAACTAAGCAACACAGGATTTGTCGATACAATTCAATTTGATAAGACAGAGTTGATGGATGGGGAATTGACATCTATTCATGTGGCATTTAGCGAAAAAGCAGGTGCAAAGCTTAAAGCGGGCGATGTTTTGACGTTGTCTTTACCAAAAGAGTTAGAGGGATTGACAGACTCGAATGATGCGCCACGTGAAATAGATTTAAACGGATTAGGAATAGTTCGAGTATATAAAGATAAAGTTATTTGTACATTTAATGAAAAAGTAAGTCAATTAGAGCGCGTTCGCGGAGAGTTCACATTTGGCGTTCGTGTGACAAATATTGAGGGAAATACAGTAAAAGAAGTACCCGTAAATTTAGGAACGTCAATTAGTATAAAAAATATTGTTGTTAATGGACACTCTGGTGGTGGCGTAGAAGGGGAGAAACCTTTCTTCTATAAAACAGGTGATTTACTAGGAAAATCAGGCCAAATTCGTTGGTTTTTAAATGCAAATTTAACGAAGAGTGATCTAGCCAAAGATATCGTTTTAACAGACAAGTCTGGTGGCGGTCAAGTACTAAATCAAGATAGTTTTGTATTTACGGTTGATAATTATTTAGGTCGATCAGCACTAAGTTTGGAAGAATTTATAAATCAAGGATATGGGACAGTGGAGTTTGGAGCAGATAATGTTTTTGTTATTCGTTTGTATCGTGAAAAAGCACGTTTGACTTCATTTACAATTATGTATACAGCAACCATAACGGAAGCTGGAAAAAAACAACCAAACTTTACGAACGATTGCCAAGTCGATTATCAAGTTTTATACCAAAAACCGAGTTACGAAACCGCTGCTCATAAAGTGAAAAATATTTTTTTAGACGGTAATGCAATTGGTGACGAAAATCAATCTATTAAAGAAGCAATCGTAGAGGAAGAAAATAGTGAAGATGAGTCAAGTGAACTAGAAGAAATTGCACCGCTAGATCCAACCGAACAAGCGAAAGAAACACAAGAAGAAGAGCTAAACCAAGCTAAAGAAGAACAACCAGAAATCCACGTTGGTGAGCAAGTCGAAGTGTTTGAAGACGAATCA
>NZ_JAFLWD010000065.1:0-1790 GCF_017316105.1 Candidatus Enterococcus ikei | reverse complement strand
GATTTTGTTCTTTTTTATTGCATCATTCATGCTTCAGTAACCTTTGTTGAATGACAGTATTGAGCTCAAGCCACATCCGTTCATCAAGAAAACTATTAACAAAAAAAAATGTTTGATTTTCTTTTTCTTTGTGCTTTTCAAAATTATCTACAATAGCAATATCCGCTTCATCTATGTCTTTCGTAAAGTTTATAGATTTAGGATTAAAAATCGTTAAAAGCTTATTTTTAATAAAAATCGAACCAAAATTATTGCTGCTATATTGGATATAAATGTTAATCTGAGAATTTAAAAACATATCCGTCAAGATGCTTAATAACATGCATAGTCCAAAGTTAAATGAAGAATCAAGAGTAAATACAGGATGATTTTTTCTGAATTTTTTATAAAAACGATAAATTTTTGGATGTTTTTTTAAATATTTTTTGAAAAATTCTGTGTTGCCTTGTTCACTAATCATGATTTGTCTGAAGAAATACATTGGATTGATTTCGAAAAATGTACAATAAACGAGCCCGATAAGCAAGTAATAGAAAATACTGGTTTTTTCTTTAGTGGTCATAAGAGTAATGGGAAAAAATTCTTTTTCATATTCGTTAATAAGTAGTTCGCTAGAGAGAACTAAAGAAGATGATCGTGGAAATTTATCAAAAAGCATGATCTTTTCTTTGGGTGAATCGATATCTGAGATGAAACTACGAAGCATTAAATTAAAGAATAAATGCTCGTCTTCTGATATAAAGTATCTTTTTACGAGTTTAGAAATTTCTGTTGTCTTTTCAAAAGGCTTTAATATATTTTTTATTTCTACAGGTAAAGAGATTGGATAGTTATACTGTCTCATGATTGTAATACCCAACATCAATTTTATCCGTTTGATGACAGATGCGGAATAGCGTTTCTCCAAACTTTCTATCAAATCTGGGCATGTAAATACACAGCTAAGTTCAGATTCAAAAGGAACGATGATCCCTCTATAGGCATTCCAATAAAAATAGAAACAAAACATTCTTAAATGTTTTTCTTCACCACATAAATTTTCATTTGAGTGAAATACTAATTTTATATGAAAGCTTTCAAGCTGTATGTTTAAAGCATTTATTTGTTTGTAAAGGTAAGGGATACTTACAAACAAATCATCTGCTAATTCATCAGCGGTTAAGTAGCTTTTAGAAAGAATAGTGGATATGATCTTGAACTGTAAAGAATCATTCAAATAATGGAGCCTTAGTGTGACAACTAAGTAATCAAGTTTGAAATCTGAATGATTGTTTAGCTGCACTCCCCCTGAATATTTTTCAAAAACAATCATTTTTAGCTTTTCATTTTTTTTAATATCTGCTTCTAATTCATTAAAATATCGTTTTAAAGTGCTTAAGGAAATGTCTAAAAAACGTTGGAGATCCGTGAATGAAACCTTTTCACCATCGTTAAAAATCAATTCTTTAAAAAGTTCTAATTTCTTCTTACTTTTATCATTTAAAAAAAATTCCATTCATATACGTCCTTTATTAGTAGTTTTCCGTGGAATTATAGAGTAGAAAAAAAACAAAGTCAATGAATCTTGGATTTTATTGAGTTTTATTTGTTTTTAATTAGTTATTTTTTATGTTACAAAAGCTTAATAATGATAATATCAGTATGTTTTTTTAGTTATTTTATCTAAAAAAGGTCTGAAATGTGTTCAGTTTTGGATTTTCAAAAAAAAACCTTATGTTTTATGATAATAAAGTAACACGAAAAAGAAAATAATTTAATCAAATATACCGGAAACTCATTTAATATATTTA
>NZ_JAFLWD010000064.1:0-2266 GCF_017316105.1 Candidatus Enterococcus ikei | reverse complement strand
AAATATTTTTTTGGTCTATTTTAAGTAACTTAGTATTTAGTTTGTGGCACTATAAACTTGGTTCCATTTATCTTTTGGTGAATTTATATCAATGACATGATTGTATTTAGGATGGACTAGCCCATACACATTAGGTATAGCATTACCATACTCTTTGTGAATAGTACTTTGTAATTTAAAAGCATCGTCACCCTTTAGTTCAAAAATTCCCATTTCAGATTTTACTTGATCATGTAAATCAGAATAATCATACAGTAATTTACTCTCAAATGATAGGCTTTGGTAGTCTGCATATTTTTCAGTTTTATTCCAAATATTTCCATAGACTATATTCGTGTAGTTAGTACTTTGCCCAAATTCATACCATTCAGAATAATAAATAGCTGATCTATTATTAGCACTACTGGTTCTTATGATAGAACATGTTCTATCAATTGGTGAGTTATCCACAATATTGATAAACTCTGATTCAGAATTTTTTTTAATAGATTTATAAGAATCTTTGCCTAATCCTATTTTCGTAACTGTATAAGGAGATAGGTCTAGCGAGCTTTTGTTTCCTAAAACAAAAAAGAAATATGAAATCGCTGTATTTGAATCGAAAGAAACACGAACCAACGCATCATTTACTAAGTAAAAATTGTGTTTGAGAGTAACAGGAATTTTTTTCTCATTTAAAGGTGGTGGATCCCCTAGCTCAACAGATTCAGTAAAAGAGTACTTTGGTACGTCGAAAATTGAATTAATGTATTCTTCAGAAGTTCCAAGGGTAATTGTCTTGATTACTTCTTTTTTATTCTCCTCATTTTGTTTATTACTGAATGCGACATTTGCTTGAAACGTGGCCATACCAATAAAAATAGGCAATAAAAATAATTGTAAAAGCAGTTTTATCCATTCTTTTTTCTCTTTTTTCATTTTCTCCTCCAAAAATATATTTATTAGCTGTTTCATAGATAAGTTTATCAAAAAAATAGCAATTAAAATAGACAAATAGTATGATTTTTTTAAGTGGATTACTAAAATCATATAGTTTGAAAAATACTTTTCTTATTTGACATTAAAGAAATATATACGTATAATCAACAACATTATTGGAGTGATAAATATGAGTCGTCGTTTAAGACAATTAAAAAATGTTTCAGTGGTAGTAAGCTTCTAAGTCAAAAAAAATCTAACTTAGAAGCGAGGAATAATGATGAAGAACAATAATAATTTTGAAAAATGGTCAGATACATTATATTTAAAGGATTTGGTGACGAATCCATTGATAGAAGTCGGTGCATTTTCTTATTACTCTGGGTATTATGGTAATCAGTCGTTTGAAGATGGATGCGTACGTTATCTATGGGGCGATCCATTGACCAGGGCGGCCTTCGATCCAGTAGCGGATTTTGGCTGGAAGTTGGATAAATTAATTATTGGAAATTACGTTTGTATTGCAAGTGGCGCTACGATCTTGATGGGTGGTAATCATAACCATCATCCAGATTGGATCACAGTATATCCTTTTGCCAGTCATGTGGAGAAATCTTATGAGCCCAAAGGTGATACGATCATTAAAAGTGATGCTTGGATCGGAATGAATGCGATGATCATGCCTGGGGTTACTATTGGTGAAGGAGCAATTATTGCAGCTGGTTCAATGATTGTAAAAGATGTTGAACCTTATACTGTTGTTGGAGGCAATCCTGCCAGCGTTATAAAGAAAAGGTTCACAGATGATGAAATCAATATGCTGTTAGAACTAAGATGGTTTGATTGGACCGAAGAACAGGTTGAAGATGCTAAAGATATTTTGATGAATGCATCGGTTGATGAGCTGTATGATTACTATAAAAGATATATTTTAAAATAGTTATATTGAAAAAAAAGCCCGAGACAAAACTAATTTTTAGTTTTGATGTGCGCCCCAAAAGTTGTACGTAGATTAACCTGTTACTTGACTGGTATGAATTCGGTATTGTACTGGACTCATACCGGTCAATTTTGCTTTTATTCGATGATGATTGTAATAATCAATATAATTTTCAACTGCCCGTTTTAATTCCTCAAAGCTAGAAAAAATGCGTCTATAATACATTTCTTGTTTCATCAAACCAAAGAAATTTTCCATTAATGCATTGTCTAAACAGTTTCCTTTTCGTGACATGCTCTGATATACTTTTGCTTGCTTCAATCGTCTGACATACTGGTGATGTTGGTAATGCCAGCCTTGATCGGAATGAATTGTCATTCGATAATGCCTGTCTTTGCTTTTTTCAAT
>NZ_JAFLWD010000063.1:0-6042 GCF_017316105.1 Candidatus Enterococcus ikei | reverse complement strand
CCAAATAATTTATAGTTATTTACATATTATTATACCACAACAGCCCTTATTTATTTACATAAATTAATATAGTTAAAACAAAAAGAATAAAATCGTATAAATCTTCTTGCTATTCAATATATTATTTTTTATCTGTTCCTCAACTTTAAAAATAAATTATTCCATTACCAATTAATTCGATTTCATCGCTTTGTTTCGGATTTTGTTTTTTTACTATCCCTCTAAATAGCAAATTATATCTGGTATTTATTTTCAAAATTTTTGTTTCTGTATTTTTACGTTTATTTTGCCAATTACGCTTTCTTATACTCCTGCATTTTCTTCAAGACTTTTATCGTAACTAGTTAATTCATAAAAATCTATTAGTTATTTGAATTTCTCAGCGTATTGACTATCTGTGCCATATTTTCCTGTTAAAAAAGTTGCCACTTCTTGATAGTTTGTTGTTTTACTCTTCCAAGCACTCTGACAAAACTCTGAACTCCCAATTAATCCATCTTTTAATAACCTCGCATAATCTTCTAATGGTTGTTCATATGTTGGTATTGATGAAAAGCTGATTCGATTGTAAATAAAAAAAGAAAACAACGGACAACTTCCGTCATTTTCCTTCTTGTTTATAAATATTATTTTTCGTCTGGCACTTCAATCTTCTCAATTTTATTAAAATCATCTAATTCTGACTCAATCTTGATAATAACTTTGCCTTTATTGTTTTTTCCAATGATTTTTATTTTCATTTCTTGTACACTAAATGATTGTTTATCAACATTTAACCCTAGCTCAATTGTTAAATCCTCATTTGTGTCAAAGCCAGTAAATGAGACATTATAGTATTTTTTTAACATTTTAAATAATTTTTTATCATAACCTTCATACTTAAAATGATACACATCTTCGGTTGTTTCCATCTCAAGATCTTCAGAAACTAACCTTGCTATTTCTAAAGGAACACTATAATCTACTTGTTTGCTAAACTCTTTGGCGTCGACTTTTGCTGTTTTTTTCCAAACTCCTGGTCGATCCTCTAAGAAAGCTTTACCAGCTGTTACAATAAATTCAAAGTCATCTCCATCAGCACTAGTTAAATCAATATGATAGCTGTTATTTTTACGATCTACTTCTGTACTCATTTCAACAGTTGAACTATCTTTTTGACCATATGCACTTGTATTTACACTGATATCCATATCCAATGAATAGCTATCTACCTTTTTTTCCTGTTCATCCATCCGCTTAAGTACAGCGTCCTTTGAAAGTGGTTTACTACAACCCGCTAATGTAAATAATAAAACAATTACCAAAACAGCTTTTTTCATTTTCTCTCCCCATATCCCCAAGTTATTTACTCCATTGATTATTATACTAAACCAAAATCTAAAATACGACGTTTTTTCTAAAGTTATTCATCATACAAAATCGAGATGTAAAAGACTCACCGTTAAATAAGCTAGAAATAACTCGTGGAGTTATTTCTAGCTTATTTTTTATTCTACACTCGTATATTTCTAATCCAGCCGTCTGGTGCTGGAATATCGCCAAACTGAATCCCAGTCAGTTCATCATACAACTTCTGTGTCACTGGTCCAACTTGAGTCTCACTATAAAACACATGGAATTCATCATATGTTTGAATGCCTCCAATAGGTGAAATCACAGCGGCCGTTCCACAAGCCCCAGCTTCTTTGAATTGCTCTAGAGAATCTAGATATACATCTTCTTCCGCAGCTTCTAAACCTAGGTTATGCTCAGCTAAATAAAGTAGCGAATATTTAGTAATACTAGGTAAAATTGAAGGCGATAACGGTGTCACAAATCGATTGTCTTTAGTAATCCCGAAGAAATTGGCAGATCCGACTTCTTCAATTTTTGTATGCGTAGCTGGATCAAGATAAATACAATCAGAAAAGCTCTTCTCTTTTGCTTCTTCTCCTGGCAGCAAACTAGCAGCATAATTTCCGCCCACTTTAATTGCACCAGTCCCTTGAGGTGCAGCCCGATCATAATCAGAGACCACAAAATTCGTTGGCGTTAAGCCGCCTTTGAAATAAGCCCCTACAGGCATACAAAACACAGTAAATAGATACTCTGGTGCTGGATGTACCCCAATTCCTTCCCCAACACCTATCAGTAAAGGACGAATGTACAAAGTTCCACCACTACCATAAGGAGGAACATAAGCTTCATTTGCTCTTACAACCTCTTCTACAGCATGAATAAATTTTTCTTCAGGTACTTCTGCCATTAATAATCGCTTCGCACTTCGATTCATCCTTTTAGAATTTTCATCCACTCTAAATAGATTGATTGATCCATCCTTACATCGATAGGCTTTTAAACCTTCAAAGCATTGTTGTCCGTAGTGCAATGCTGCAGATCCTTCATGAATATGCAATGTATTATCTTCTGTTAACTCTCCATCATCCCATTGCCCATCTTTCCAAGTTGAAATATAGCGAAATGGTGTTTTTATATAGTCAAAGCCTAAGTTGTCCCAATCTATTGACATACGATCACTCCTTGTTTTCAGAATATTGTAACATATTTCCAATGGATTCGTTAATATTTTTTCATAAATAATGACATCTTTTTTAAAATTCAAGTATAATGTTAGAATACTCATTAGTTAATACACGCATGAACAAAAAGTTTTTAAAGAAAGTTGGGATTTTCTTGTTTATTTTTGGACAATCAGTATCCAGTACAACAATCGAAAGCACCTTGGATTCTACCCTTGATATTAAAGCCGTCACTGAAAAAAAACTCAATGCATTCCAGCGTTTTTGGAATGGAATCAATTGGGATCAGATTATTGCTACATTGATAGAAAAAGCTATTTATTTACTATTTTTGGTGATTATTTTTGTAATTCTTAATCGTATCGGAAAAGCTTTGATAGATAAAACATACGGTAACTATAGTAAAAAACAATCATTTAGCGAGAGTCGCTTAAAAACGTTACATACTTTGATAAATAATGCATTTCAGTATACTCTGTTTTTCTTTTTTGTTTATTCTCTACTAACAGTGATCGGTGTGCCTGTCGGATCTTTACTTGCTGGGGCAGGAATTGCTGGTGTAGCGATAGGACTAGGTGCTCAAGGTTTTATGAACGATATCATTACTGGTTTCTTTATTATTCTAGAACAACAAATGGATGTCGGTGATTATATTCGCTTGACCGCATTGGGCATTGAAGGCACCGTCACAGCAGTGGGTCTTAGAACCACACAAATGAAAGCCTTAGATGGTACGGTTCACTTCATTCCTAACCGAAATATCACAACAATAAGTAACTTGTCTAGATCAAATATGCAGGTTTTGATCGATGTTCGCATTGTTCCAGATGAAGGATATGATCAAATCACAACAATAATTACCCAAGTCAATGATGAATTAAAAGAAAAATATGAAGAAAGTATTCAATCTGGACCGACCGTTTTCGGAATGGTTGATCTTGGTAATGGTAACTTTGCTGTTCGCACGACCATGTATGTTTTAAATGGCAAACAAGCATTGATCAGAGAAGAATTCTTGGCGCAATATGTTAAGAAATTATCTGAAGCGAACTTTACCATTCCAAATACACCTATCACTTTAAAATAAAGAATCATACACTCATAGTTTGATCATATGCTAAACGAGAAAAAACTGGACAAAACAGCTTTTTCTCGTTTATTAACATCTAAAAGAATTTAAAACAAGAATTATTTACTTATCCAACGCTTTTAAAAACTTGCTGATATTTTTTACAGCAAAAGGAATGGCTTCTTCCTTAGGTTCAAATTTTGCTGAGTGTAGACCATATGGACTATCAACACCTAACCAAAACATCGTTCCTGGAACTTTAGATAATAAATAACCAAAGTCTTCCCCTGTCATTGCAACTTCTGCCTCTTTAAATATGACTTCTGGCGTATGTTTCATAAAGGTCATGAATTTCTCTGTGGTTTCCTTATCATTGATAACAGGTACATATCCTTTTTGGTCTAAAAATACATCCACTTCACAGTTGAATGACTTCGCAATTCCTTCGCAGATTTCATTGATTCTGAGTTGTGTTAGTTGGTTCATCTCTTCAGTAAGCGTACGAATTGTTCCAGAAATTTTAGCAATACCAGCAATTACATTTGTTGCTGTACCAGCATTGAACGTACCAAAGGTAACAACTGCACCTTCAATTGGATTGACGTTACGGCTGACAATTGTTTGAACTTGCTGAACCAAACTCATCCCTGCTACGATCATATCATTGGAATTATGAGGAAATGCCGCATGACCACCTTTTCCTGTTAAAGTGATTTGAACCTCACAAGTAGCCGCAAATAGTGTGCCGACTCTCGTTGCAATCGTGCCAACTGGTAAATCTGGATTAACATGGAGTCCATAAAATTCATCTGGCAGCCAAGATCCAAAGGCACCAGCTTCATACATCAACATTCCCCCAGCTTCATTTTCTTCAGCCGGTTGAAAAAGAAATAAATAATTATTTTTAGGTTGTTCTATCGTTAATTGTTCTAATAAACCCAAAGCAATCGTCATATGAAAGTCATGACCGCATGCATGCATTTTACCCATATGAATTGATGTAAAATCTGAGTCAACTTCTTCTGTGATAGGCAAACCATCTATATCTGCACGCCAACCAATTGTTTTTTCAGGCACACTTCCGTGAACAAAAATTAAAATTCCTGTCTGCCAAGTTTTAATTTCCATATAATCTTTAGTTATCGACTTGATAATCTCTAATAATAATTTTTGTGTCTTTACTTCTTCCAAACCAATTTCAGGTATCTGATGTAACTGTCTACGAATCTCTATCAATTGTTCTTGGATCACTATTCATCTGCCTCTTTTCTATTTTCCTATAACTTATTGTTCTATAAAAAAATTATTCTGTCAATCTATCGTTAAGAAAAACCATGACATTTATTAAACAAGTTAAGTAAAATTGACGCATTACAAATACTGTGAAAAGGTTGTAGCAAATACAGTGAGTTTTTCCAAATCGATTCCTTTTAACTTATTTTTCTCACTCACAGGAACCCAAGATGGTTTATATCCACCAAAGGAAACAATATCGATCGCATGCTTTCTAATCTCTTCTGGAATACTGTCTTTGATTACATCATCAGTTGTTTTTGGCTTAGAATTACATAAAAAACACGCACAGATTTTGGTCATTAGAATCGGTTGATTCTTTTTCAAAAAGTCTCTAATCGGTTTATACATTTTATCATTACGAACACCTGCACCAACGATGATATGGGTAAAATTTTCTAAATCTGGTACTTCTTGGTCGATGTTTATGATCACAGAATCGATGATTTTTTTTTCTAGAAGTTCAGCGCATTCTCTCGATGCACCAGATTTTGTTCCGTAAATAATCAATGTTTTCATTTTTTATCCTCGATTCTTTCTTTGCTTTACATATTACGTTGTGCTTGCTATGATGTAATTCATAAAAATATATTTTGATAAAAAAGAATCTCGTTTAACGAGATATTTTAAGAATAAAGCGAGGGAACACATTTGTCAAACAATCAAACCAATTCAAATAGCTCACCAGCAGCACAACAACTCACCTCCTTATTACGAGGTTTTGGCTCACGATCGATCTTACATCAGCAAGCAATTGTTCATTCGTTGGGAATATCACCAAATGACTTTATCTCTATTGATTTATTGAATGAATTAGGTCCCCTGACAGCTGGTGAATTAGCTGAACATACAGGTTTATCAACTGGAACGATCACTGCTTTGATCGATCGTTTGGAAAAAAACGGTTATGCTCGCCGAGAAAAAGACCCAAATGACCGTAGACGAGTAATTATTGTACCTACTTATGAAGATAAAGAAGAAATTCAAAAAGCCTATATGCCGTTAGATTCAGCTATGAATGCCTTAGCTCAGGAATATTCTGAAAAAGAGCTAGAAAATATTAATCATTTTTTAGAAAAAGCTGTATTAGTTTTAGATGAACAGTTACAAAATAAATAATCAAAATGCTTTTTTGTATAGAAAAAGTGATTATGGCATAAC